>NZ_JAPCJD010000005.1:0-110714 GCF_027707845.1 Aeromonas sp. QDB14
GGCCATGATCTCGCACCTCAGTAACTGTACGTAAGATCAGTATAGCTCGTGGTGACTGCTAATCATGGGTAATCAGGTAACCCTATGGTTTGTCCTCGCAAATGGGCAGGGAGTGAAAGTTGCAACTGCCACTGGGAACGACCGGTATCCATCCACCCCTGAGGCTTGGAGCGAACCACAGTCAAACTGGCGCCCGGTTTATTGACCAACAATTAGAAGCGAGCCAGTTCGTCTTCCGAGGACCAATTGGCAGGCTGCTTTCCCCTGGTGGATTGCAACAACCATTTCTCCAGATCTGAGCGTTTTAATGATATTGAGCAACATAGCCAATACAAACATTGAAATAATGAAAAATGACACTGTAATCGCACAGCGCCACCTGAGTCATTAGGTGTTAAGCTCATCAAATTTTCTTGGCACACCAACATCCAGAGAGCTATGGGGAGCCCTATTTAATGAGAAAACAGTTTTAAACTCTCTATACTCGCAGCAATTCAGCAACGATAACAAAGAAAAAAGAATCTTATTCAAGTCATTTTTATAACAATAGAAGTTTGCAAATCCAGAGTATCCAAAAGGAACAGTCTCAAATTGAACAAAAGCGGCTTTCCTAGCCACCTTTATTATATTTATTTTTTCTTTATTGAATCGTGTATATTCAACTATCTCTTCTTTCTTGAAGCCAGTGAAAAATACCGCAAAGAGCGCCATGCCACCTGCACCAACTAATGCTAACGGTCCCAATACAGCCATAGCCATCACGCAAACTACCACCCCCAACCAAGCCAACCCACGCACTATGGTGTAGGCCATTTCGGGAATGGCATCTTGATAAGTGGTGATTAAACCTTCTGTCGTTAGCCGATAATGGTAGTTTTTATCTGCTAGCCATAAGTAACGAGTAAAGGCTGCAACTATTGCCCCCATTATAATAGGAGCCCAACCTGAATCATCATCGCTATACACTAGCCATATACCAATAGACATCATAATACCAACTGGGATGGAAATGACTAGCCAAACAAAAGGTGTTTCTACCCTAATATTCCACTCATGTAGCGTAGGGGCTTCACGCACCATTTTCTGATTGGCATTAATTATACGTTGCTGCTCTTCCTGCGGCAGAAGATGAAAAGGGATGTCCTGCTCGCTCACCTCAATCTCCTCGTTCATGATTTATTCCCTTGCGTGCCAACTATTAGTGCAGGCATAGAGTTCACCTCACCACTGCGGGTATCCAATATAATGGGGCCGTTGCTATTACCGCTGCCCTTGAAGACAAGTTGCCGCTGTACCATACCACCCAGATAGCCCAATTCCAGTTTAATGGCCGAATTGGTATCAATCCCCAGCGGCAGGGTATAGACCATCTCATCCCAACGTCCGCGTTGTATCTCCAGCGTCCTGGGCCGCATGGCTTCCTGATAGCGCGCCAGATCCTCTTTGGAGCGCACCGGTACCATTTGACCGGCGCGAGCAATTGGCTGGCCGATGACCTTCAGCCCTATGGTCTGCCCTCGCAAGTGCGCAGGGAGCGAGAGTTGCAACTGCCACTGGGGGCGACCGGTGTCCATCCACCCCTGGGGCGCGGAGCGCACCACCGTCAGGCTGGCGCCCGGTTTATTGACCAGCAATTCAAAGCGAGCCAGCTCGTCTTCAGAGGACCAATTGGCGGGCTGTTTGCCCCAGGTGGATTGCAGCAACCATTTCTCCAGATCCGAGCGCTTAAAGATATTAAGCAACACTGTCAGTACCAGATAGGCGATACCCAGCACAAAGAGCCCGATAACCATCCAGGGGGCAAACACGGTACCAATTGCGAATCCCCCAACACCGCGACTCACCAGCGTAAGTAATACTTGGACCCCAAAAATGCCCGTTTGTCCCCAAAGAACATATTCCTTCGAAACCAGCAAAGTTCTTTCCATCTCGCTAATTAAAGGGTCTTTGCTAGCCAATGAGGCATCCCACGCTTCCAGTCCTGCTGCCACAGCACCTAACCCAGCAAACGCCAACATCCGTAGAGAAAAGGCTTTAACCCAGACAGCATGTTCACCGATTTTTGCATTCTTGATAGGTATGGACGTAAGAGCTTTTTCTCCCGCCTGTAATTTTTTAAGCTCTCCCCACACAGCCCCCTGATAGAGCGCGGCGATGGCATTACACGTCCAGGCGAAGGCCGAGCCCAACTGCATATTTGCCCGTTCCCGACCGATGGACTGGGCGTTTTGCGCCGTCCCTGCGATGACCACTGTCAGATTCCAGAGGTTGAGCAGGGCAACCAGCCCGCCAAAGGTCGCCAGATTGGGAATTCTCTCGTTCATGGCCGTGATGCGTTGATTCACGCCGCTACGTACGCTCGCCAGATAGTCACCAACATATTGTCTGGCTTGTTGCTGGTAGAGATCGCCTTTCAGTTTCACCAGCAGGGGCATTTCGCTGGCAATCAGGGTATCAAGCTGTTGCTGCAAGGTTTTTAGCTGACCGTTGATGGCCTTCACCGTGGTGCTGCGCCCGGGAGGGGGGGAGCTGATGGCCGACATCTCCTTGACTATGATCCAGACCTTCTGCTGGAAGCGGTTGTGGAGCATCCGATAGTCTCGGTTGACCTGCAGCGGCTGGTCGCCGAGCAGGGATTCCAGCAGTACCAGTCTGAGGTTGCCCGCCAGGCTGTTCTTCCAGGCATGGGGCAAGATGGCCGCCATGATCTGGGCGTGAGCCCCCTTGGCCATGGACTTTCCAGCCATTTTCATGGCTTCAATGACGGCTTCGATCGTCTGGAACCAGGACTTTTGCTTGAATCTCTCGTCCCCCAATAGCGTCTCCAGATCAGCCGTTCTGCCATAGAGGGCTGTCATATCCCCAGAGGAGGTGCTGAGCCAGACATTGTCTACCGTCAGCTCGCTCAATCCCTTGTGCAACGCGACATCAAAGCCATAAGGGGCCAGCGCCAGCAAGTTGTCGCGGCTCTTTTCGCCCAGCAGTTTCTCCAGCGCTTTCTTCCTCTCCTCCGTGCGGCAGCTAAGAGAGAGAACCGGCCCGGCCTCGGCAAACAGGGTCTGCAGATAGGCTTGTCCCTTGGGTGTTCTGTTGTCCAGACCAAAGGGCAGCGGATCGGCCTTGAGGCGGGTCACACCGTTGAACAGGTCTTCATGAGCCCGCGTCAGGGCCAGATCCAGCTCATTGAGTGGCACCTGATACTGCTTGATAAAGGCATTGAGCCCGCTCCAGTTGACCTCATCCTGGAAGGCTGCGCGCTCTTTCCATTGGGAAACCTGTTTTTGAGATGGATTGAAACCATATTGTTCCCGCAAGATTTTCAGCTTCTCATCAGCCCGTTTCTCCATGGGGGAGTTGAACCGCACCATCCCGGGCTCTGCCGTCATGCTCTCCATGTCGGCGAGGTAGCGATCCCCAAGATAATCATCCAGCGCCTCTTCAAAGGCCTGGGTCCTGGCGACATTGCCCCTGACGGAGGCGGGCAACTCCTTCTCGTCGAGCCGCACCCTGGCCAGGTTGCGCGTGACCTCCGCCATCATCAGCTTGTGGCTGTTGACCTTGATGGTGGCATCATCTTTCCCCAGCAGTGCTTCGCGCTTTGCGAGCAGTTGATTGACCTTCATGGAAAGGTCGGCAAGGTCGGCCAGCGGGTCCTCCAGAGCGACCACCATGGCGCTCTTGGGATCTGGTATGCCCGCCTTGTAGGCAGTCGGCGAACTCGCAGGTTTGTGAGCCAGCAACTTGATCCCCTGCTCGTCCTCTTCAGCAGGCTTGGCAAGAGGGGTAGAAGAGAGCACAAATCCCTTGTTGGACATCCCCAAGTCAGCAACCTTGTCGAGCACATCTGGCAGACCGCAATGAGGGGCTTTCATGGTGCTGGCAAAACTGCCCAGTTTCACCTGCCGCATCCAGGTGGTGCGCAAACCGCCGCTCTTTTCCATCTCATGCTTGATGCGCCCCGTCCAGCGCTGGGGAGAATAAGCGAGGGAGAGGGTATGGCTCGCCGGGTAGAGCAGATGCCCCTTGCTTCCCTTGCTCTGGCTGATGAAGGTCGCTCCCTTTATCTCGTACTCATCAAATGTCTTGGTCTTTTCGTCATAGACATAGAGCCAGCCATCGCGCAGTTGGCGCAAGGCATAACCGCTCTCTTTCAACTTGAGAGGCACCACAAAGCCTGCTCCGGCGGGGACTGGGTGAGGCTGCTTTTGTGGCGGGGAGAACGGCTCATCCAGGGCATAACGCACCGGGATGATGGCAATCTTCTTGTTCTTGAGCGGACAGACTCCTGCCGGGCTCTTGCTGTCGGTCGTGTTTGCACACTGGGCGGCTTGATTGGGCGTACTCATGCGTCTTGATCCTTGTTGCTCAATGCGGCAGCAAGCTCGGCGGCCTGCTCGATACGTTGCGAAGGGGTCTGGGGCGAACGCTGGGTAATCAACGCCTTGATCCGGGGATGCTCATCTTCATCAAACCAGCCACTGCCGAGATACCCCATCACATTGAAAAACAGCAGCAGATCCCGCTCGCTCTCGAATCCCTGGGCATAGGCGTAATCAGCCCAATGGGCAATCCAGGCCATGGGTTCTTGCAGCGTCAGCATGCGAGCCCCAAACCAGGTGTGCATGTGTGCTCTTATCCCATCGAGGGTGTTCAACCAGCTCACCTCTCCCAGACGGCACCACTGCACGTCGGAAAGTCGCAGACGTTCCCCCATGGGGGACCCCATTCCAGGCGCGGCAACCTTGTGCTGCCACACCTGCTCCTCCCCCTGCCGGGTCGGGATCCAGACTTGAGCCACCCCCTGCCAGAGCCAGGGTTCATCATCCATAAACAGCCGCCACATGGTCTCCGGCATGGCCAGCTTGAGCAAAATCCTGCTGCCATAGGGACTCTCCACCTCGATAAGCCCACGCAGTCGCTCGGCCAACGGCAACAGAGAAAGAGGGGACGATAACAGGTAACCCCATGATGCATTGCGGTTTTGCATAAACCAATCCAGCAGATTGGGCGTTGCACAGACCAGACAGGGGCTCACTTCTCGCAAGCTGTCCCAGGGGGCGTGAAGGTAAACGGGCTGATAGGAAGGCGATGGGTCCTGCTCGAACAACGCGCGTTCCAGCGCGGGAATGCGCGCCCCATCGAGCAACAGATAGAGTTGCTCTCCACTGTTCAGCTCGATGTCGGGACGCTCTGCGACGAAAGCCATGGCCATCAGCCACCCCCCTCCTGTCTGGCCAGTTGCTCACAGATCTCGCACACAGGTTCGGCAGACTTGAGCGTCGCAATCTGACGTGCGGGGTCCATGGGAGGCGGGGGCGCCACCACTTCAACCGCTCCGGGTTGGATCGGCATCTGGCCACCCCAGCCAGAGCCAGAACCCGGGCTGCCGCCTGAGTTCATCTTGATGGAGCCGCCCGAGAGGGTGACACCGCTCGGGTCGATTTTGACAAAACTCCCCCCCACCTTGAGTGTCAGCTCGGCACCCGCCTCCATCACTATCTTCATGCCCGCCTTGTGATGTACCTCGCTTCCAGCCTCAACCAGCAGGGATTGGCCGAGCTTCTGGTGCAGGCTGACATCCACGGTCAGGGAATAGTCGGCCTTGATGTGATCGCGTTTCTCTCCATTGACGGTGAGATAGTCATTGGCCTTGATGCGGGTCACCCGCTCATTGTCGATGTCCCTGTGTTCGTCGTGCTTGATATGCCAGGCGGCGTCGTTTTCGATAAGCACATTCAGGTCTTTCTGACCGTGGATGTAAATCTCTTCCTTGCCCGCCTGGTCTTCAAAGCGCAGCTCGTTGAAACCCTCCCCCTGGTGGGTTTCGGTGCGCAGCACGGTGCGGGTCTTGTTGGCCGGCAGCTCGTAGGGCGGCCGGTTGGTGGCGTGATAGGTGCGACCAGTCACGATGGGCTGGTCCGGGTCCCCTTCCAGAAAGCTCACGATGACCTCGTGGCCGATGCGCGGGATGGCCATCATGCCGTACTGACCGCCAGCCCAGCCTTGCGAGACTCGCACCCAGCAGGAGCTCTGGTCGTTGCTCGAACCATAGCGGTCCCACGGGAATTGCAGCTTCACCCGGCCGTGCTCGTCGCAGTAAATCTCCTCCCCCTCGGGACCCACCACCGTGGCTATTTGCGGGCCATCCACCATGGGCTTGTGGGGGGCTTCGGGGCTGCCGATGCGGGCCCGCCAGGTGGTGCTGGCTTTCACCACCCCGAACTCATTGTGATAGACGGTGGGGCCACTGCCCCCCTCCTCTTCCAGCGCCTGCGGCTGCAGGCCGGTGTGCTGGATGCGCACAATTTGCCAGTCGGTGTTGAGGCTACCGTTGGGATGTTCGGTGAGCGAGAAGCTCTGCCCCGGCATAAGGGCTGTGCTATTCGACTTGCCACTGCCCGCCACAGCATCATTGCGCAGGGCATCCAGCCGATGCTGGGCAAACGCCTTGCCGCTCTGGTCCGCTTTGTAGCGGCCCGGGTAGTCGAAGTGCTGGTAGGTGTCGCGCTGGTGGGTCAGCTCCGCCCCCACCTTTTTGTGGGAGAGGCCATAAGCCGGGGTCTTGAAGCTGTAGTCCTTGAGCTCTACATCCGAGGGGCGCACCGCCTCGCGGTAGTGGAACTGCCGCACATAGGGGCCTTGCTCGAGGGAACGATTGCCTAGGTTGAAGAAGAGTTCGGGGCCTTGAGTCAATGCCGCCGCGTCGTCGGCAAAGACGATGCGGTGCTTGCCCGCTTCAAACTCGTGGAAGTAGAACATCCCCTCTTCGGCGGCGAGGCGGTTCACGAAATCGAGGTCGCTCTCCCGATACTGGACGCAATATTCACGCTTGGCGTGCTCGTTTTTCAGGGCAAAGGCGTAGTCGGTGATGCCGTGCTCTTGCAAGAGGATACTGAGGATTTCATCGGGCTTCTGCGCCTGGAAGATGCGGGAGTTGTGGCGAAGTGACAGCCGCCACAGGGCTGGCTGCACCATGAGCTGATAGCGGGTGCGGCGAAAGCCGCGGTCCCCTTGCGCGAAGTCACTGACCACCCCGCACACCCGGCGTTGCAGCTCGCCGTTGTACCACACCAGCAGCTCGCACGGCTGGTCCAGCACGGCGCCAACGTCGATGTCGGGCTGGACACTTGCGAGCTCCAGGCGCAGGTTGAACGGCCGGTTGAGCGCTTCATCCAGCGCAAACTCGGCCACCACGAAGGTGCTCTCGGGCAGAGCCCCGACCTTGACGGTGAATTGTAATCCTGTGCTGTCTGCCATGAGGGCTCCTTAACCTGCCAGTTCGCAGCCCCGGGAGCTGCACGGATGACGTCTGAGATCAGGCGCGTCGCAAGATGGGTCACCATCGCCATCAGCATCGCGAGGGAAGGCACGGTGCAAACTGAGAAGCGCCGCTTTCATCTGACAAGGCAATCGTGGGAGGTGGCGCGACCGGCCTTCGTTGTGCTTTGCCATCCAGCCGCCATGCAGCCGGATGGCAAAACACAAAAGCTCCGACCACATCCGGTTGAATGGGTCGGAGAAAGCTTGCACAGGTCTGGTGACGGCTAACACGGCAGTCATCAGACCCTGGGGTGCACTACAAGGAACAACGGCAATCAATAAATCGGTGATCAGGCCTCGATCGGCGCGCGCCAGTCATCAGCACCAGAGGTGCCGGCAACGGTGTGCTCCCAGTCGATCTTGCGGTAGGCCATGGAGACCTGGATCAGCTGGGTGAAGTCGGACTTCGCCGGATCCTGGCAGTGGGGCATCTGGCAGTCGATGTCGACGATGGTGGCATCGGTCAGCACAGTGCTGAAGAAGTGCTCCTGCTTGCCCTCGACGGAGGTGCGGTACCATTTCAGGGTCACTTTCGGCAGCATCTCGCCGGAGGCCAGGGAGTTGTACATCAGCGGCACGGCCTTGTTCAGGGCAACGGTGAACTTGAACGGCTTGTGGACACGCTGACCCGCCGGCTGGCCGGATTGCGGATCGGTCGGCACGGTGACGACGTGCTGGAACTCTTGTACCAGCATCTCGTCTTCGTGGCCCTGCACGAAGATGTTGCCGACGGAATCGGAGGTGAAGGCACCGGCGGTGATGTTGCCCTGGGTTTTACCTTCGATGCTGATATAACATGGGGTTGGCATGGAATTGCTCCTGATGGTTGAACGGTTATGACACTCGCCCGAATCCGTTAGCAGCGTCCATGCCACTCTTTTTACCCATTACATTTCAATCAGTTATAAAAAAATCCCCCACAAGGCAGTACGCTCGGCGCAATAAGTTGTACTTTTCAACACGTTTGACCATCAGTCATTGCACTGGCAGTTCAATCTTCTGGTATGTGCGCAATTTTTTGCGCCAATCCGACGGGAACACTACTGTTCGTCCACATTGGCGACGGCGGCCAGCTCTACATTCAACCTCACCACCCCCTGTTTCAGCGCCCAGGAGATCGCCTGGCACTTGCTGCTGGCCCCCAGCTTGGTGACCACATTGTTCAGATGAAAGGTCACCGTGCGCGGGGTGATCCCCAGGATCTGCGCAATATCGCTCGTCTGCTTCCCTTCCGCCGCCCAACGGCACACCTCCAGCTCGCGCAGGCTCAGGGCATCATGAGAGGACTCCCCTACCAGGCAGACTCTCACCACCGCCTCGAAGATATGCATGGATAGCCAGCTGAGAAAAGGCACCGCAGAGAGCCACTGCGCTCTGGTGCGAGGTGTGCTGGTGATCAGGGAGAGCAGGCCCACATGACCGTTGGCCCCGTGCCAGGGAAACGTAATGCCGTCGCGCAATCCCGCCTGCTGCGCGAGCGTCATCACCGCAAGGCGCTCATCGTCACAGACCCCCTGCACCATGAGATCCGCCCACAGGATGGGTGTGCTCTGCTCCATGCCGCGCTGGACGACGGGATCGATGGCAAAGAAGTTGGCCTGGGTATAGGCGTCAACCCACTCCTGAGGACAACCATTGAAGATGGTGACATCCGTTCGCTGTATGGTGCTGGGAGACATCAGGGCCAATCTGAAGTAGTCAAATCCCGCCTGTGTCGTCAACTGGCGCAGCAACGCCACTATGGTGTGCTCATCGTCGGCCTGTTCGAACCGGGAGATGAGATCTAACGCGTAGCTTGTATCCATGTTGTCGAATTGTTTTCAAATGGTGTCAGCATTGTTTTTCATGAAACCCAATGGGAGCTGAATCACGTGCCAACAAATAGAAACGGAACCCGTGAAACCCTGATCTCAGGGCCCGCCACTAGCCTCGAGGGCTCGCTCTCGGCGGGATGGAGGGCATGACACAGAGCGAAATACCAATAACCAGAACTTAACTGCATTAAAATCACGAGTTTTTCCAAAAAACATCGCAATCATATAGCAGCACTCGGCGAGGAAGAGATAATAAACTTCCCAGATGAGACCTTGGTCACTGACAGGCCAATCGTTTTGTGTCCCGTCCCCCGTTTCTGGCCCTTTACGGGCTTCCCCGGCCTGGCACCGGCTGTTAACATGCGCCCCTTATGCCTGTTATGTGCTCTGGGGTGGCCGTCACGCCGCCCTGACCCTGCCCTGTGCGGCCTCTGCCGCCTGACTCCGGTTATGCCGACCGGCCGGTTTACCCGGCCACCAACAGCCAATGCAACCCTGTGATCCCCGCCATTTCCCCTGATTTGCGGGCCTGTGGCCATGGACCCTCAACGAGCGAGAAAATCCCCATGCTGGAACGTGCAAGACAAGAGTGGTTCTCCAACATACGGGGCGATCTGCTGTCGGGCATCGTCGTCGCCCTGGCGCTGATCCCGGAGGCCATCGCCTTCTCCATCATTGCGGGCGTCGACCCCAAGGTCGGCCTCTATGCCTCCTTCTGCATCGCCGTGGTCATTGCCTTCGTTGGCGGTCGTCCCGGCATGATTTCCGCCGCCACCGGCGCCATGGCGCTCCTGATGGTGACCCTGGTCAGGGAACATGGCCTGCAGTATCTGCTGGCGGCCACCCTGCTCACCGGCCTCTTTCAGATAGCGGCGGGCTACCTCAGGCTTGGCAGCCTGATGCGATTCGTCTCCCGCTCCGTGGTGACCGGCTTCGTCAACGCCCTGGCCATCCTTATCTTCATGGCCCAGCTGCCCGAGCTCACCAACGTCACCTGGCAGGTCTACGCCATGACCGCGGCCGGGCTTGGCATCATCTATCTGTTCCCCCTCGTTCCCGTGGTGGGCAAACTGCTCCCCTCCCCCCTGCTGTGCATCGTCGTCCTGACGGCGGTGGCCATCACCCTGGGCATCGACATCCGCACCGTGGGCGACATGGGCGAGCTGCCCGATACCCTGCCGGTCTTCCTCTGGCCCGACGTACCCCTCAATCTGGAGACCCTGGCCATCATCTTCCCCTACTCAGCGGGGCTGGCGGTGGTGGGACTGCTCGAGTCCATGATGACGGCAGCCATCGTCGACGAGATGACCGACACCCCAAGCGATCGCAACCGCGAGTGCAAGGGTCAGGGGATCGCCAACATTGGCGCCGGTCTGCTGGGAGGCATGGCGGGGTGCGCCATGATTGGCCAGTCCGTCATCAACATCAAATCCGGTGGCCGCGGCCGCCTCTCCACCTTCGTGGCGGGGACCCTGCTCATCCTGATGGTGGTCTTCATGGATGAGTGGATCCGTCAGATCCCCATGGCCGCCCTGGTGGCCGTGATGATCATGGTCTCCATCGGCACGTTTTCCTGGGAGTCGGTACGCAACCTGAAGAGCCACCCCCTCTCCACCAACCTGGTGATGGTGACCACTGTCGCCGTGGTGGTCGCGACCCACAACCTGGCACTTGGGGTCTTCGTGGGGGTGCTGCTCGCCTCTCTCTTCTTCGCCCACAAGGTTGCCCGCGTCATGCTGGTCAAGAGCGACAGCGAGCGCAGCGGCGCCGTGCGTACCTATCTGGTGCGGGGCCAGGTCTTCTTTGCCGGCGCCGAGCAGTTCCTGGCCGGTTTCGATTTCAGGGAGGAAGTGGAGAAGGTGGTCATCGACCTGACGCACGCCCACTTCTGGGACATCACCGCCATCACGGCCCTCGACAAGGTGGTCATCAAGTTCCGCCGCGAGGGGAAAGAGGTGGCGGTCATCGGCCTGAACGACGCCAGTGCCACCCTGGTCGATCGCTTTGCCATCCACGACAAATGCCAGGAGGGAGAGCCCCTGCTGGCCGAGCATTGATCCCGGCGCCCCATGAGAGCGCTGCTTGCAAGCCATAAAAAAAAGCCCGTCTCTCCCCATGAGATGGGCTTTTTTTGGGCTGTTGGATCACAGTCAACACACGCGCCTCGGCTCGCCCATCCTCAACCGATGCGGCAATGCGGGGTCATGACCTGCCGTCAGGGTGCAAGAGGGGCCAGGAAAGCAGGAACAGGGTGCCGCCCCGCCCGCCGGATTGGCAGACCGCACTGCCGCCGTGGGCCTCGGCAATCGCCTTGACCACCGCCAGCCCGAGCCCGCTGCCGCCACTCTTGCGCGAGCGTGACGGATCCCCCCGGCGAAACGCCTCGAAGATATGGGCGGCGACCTCCTCGCTGATGCCGGGCCCTTCGTCTTCCACGCTCAGGATGCACTGGGGGCCCGAACGATGCAGGCGCACGGTCAGCATGCCCGGCACCGCGTGCTTCTGGGCATTTTCCAGCAGCGCCATCAGGGCCTGACGGATGCGAAGAGCATCACAACAGACCCAGAGCTCGGCATCGAGCTCCCGCTTGAGGGTGAAACCGCTCGCGGCCAGAGGGGTGGCAAACGCCTCAAGCACCACGGCAAGCTCGTCGGCCAGCCTGATCTCCTCTCGTTGCAGCTCCAGGTGGCCGCTGTCGTTGAGACTGAGTACCCGCAAGTCTTCGATCAGGTGGGTCAATCCCTCCACCTGGCGCAACAAGCCTTCAAAGAGCGCACGCTCTGGCGGAAATACCCCTTCGGCCAGCCCCTGCAAGCGGCCACGCAAGATGGTCACCGGGGTGCGCAATTCGTGGGCGATGGCGGCATTCCAGAACTCCCGCTCGCGGGTCATGCTTTGCAGTCGCTCGGCCATGGTGTTGAAGTCCCGCACCAGTTGCGCCGTCTCCCCGATCGCCTGTTCATCCAGCGGCACGCGCGCATCGAGTTTGCCCTCTGCCACCTCGCGCAGGCTGTTCGCCACCGAATTGAGCGGGGTCAGGATGCGCCGAGAGAGGCGCACCGCCACGTACAGCGCCATCCCCAATGCAATGAGAATGGT
The DNA here is from genome assembly GCF_027707845.1 of Aeromonas sp. QDB14. Lineage (NCBI taxonomy): Bacteria > Pseudomonadati > Pseudomonadota > Gammaproteobacteria > Aeromonadales > Aeromonadaceae > Aeromonas > Aeromonas sp. QDB14. The sequence goes on from NZ_JAPCJD010000005.1 coordinate 12,234, forward strand.
CGAGCCGATCCAGATCATCTCGACCCTGGAGGGCATCCAGCTCTCGGAAATGCTGCCAGGCACATAGGTCACGGCAATGGCGTAGAACACATAGGTGCCGATCACCGCGAGGCAGATGATGCCGAGCGCCATCAGCCCCAGGGAGCGGATGATCTGCCTGCGCAGGCCGGGTGCCGATGTCACGCATCGCCCCCGAAGCGATAGCCGACGCCCCAGACACTGGCGGGCACCCCCTGGATGCCCTGTGCCTCCAGCTTCTTGCGCAGCTTGCTGATGTGGCTGTCCACCGTGCGCTCCTGGGTATCCCCCTCCGGCAGGCAGTGGGTCAGCAGTTCGGCGCGGCTGAACACCCGCTTGGGTGCCCGCATCAGAGAGGCGAGTAACTTGAACTCGGTCAGGGTCAGATCCAGCATCTGCTGCCCCTCATCGCGGCAAAGGCTGGCCTCGTGGCTCTCCAGATCGATCTGGAAGGGGCCGACCCGCAGCACCCGGGCCGTGGTCTGTTTCGCAGCCTGGCTGCGTCTGAGCACCGCCTGTACCCGAGCCACCACTTCGGCCGGGTTGAAGGGTTTGACCACATAGTCATCCGCCCCCATGCGCAGCCCCATCAGCTTGTCGAGGTCCTGATCCAGGGCGGTCAGCATGATCACCGGCGTGTCGCCACGGGCCCGGATCTCGCTGAGCACCTGCCAGCCATCGAGCTGCGGCATCTGCACATCCAGCAACAGGAGATCGGGTTTGCATGTCTGGTGCATGGCCAGGGCTTCGCGGCCATCGGCGGCATGCAGGGTGCGCAATCCGTGGCGTTGCAGGTAAGCGGCAAGGATGTCGGCAATCTCGGCTTCATCCTCTGCAATCAGTACCAGTGACTGGGCCGCCAGGTTGGCGGAAGCAGGAAGATACGACATGGTCGGACTCGAAAATGGTGGGCTTGAACTTTATCACCGCCTCCATGGATTCTCCACAAAGCCTCGAATCATTCGCAATAGCCCCTCTCCATAATGCCCGTTCGATGTGCTCTCGCGGCAGCACCATGCCCGGGAGACGGTTTAACGAGGTGAGTATGATGTTTGTCAAACAGCGGTATGCGGGCACCCTGCTCGCCGTCATTGCCGTATTCGGATTGGCAGGTTGCGATGGGGGGTCGCAAGCGCAAGATGCGCCGACCCTTCCTCAGGTGTCGGTGATGACGCTGGCAGGGCAGGACCTGGTCATCAGCGAGGATCTGCCCGCCCGGGTAGCCGCGCTGCGCAGCGCCGAAATTCGGGCCCAAATCAGCGGCATCGTGCAGCGCCGCCTGTTCGAGCAGGGCGCCGAAATCGGCGCAGGTACCGTGCTGTTCCAGATAAATCCGGCCCCCTTCAAGGCGGATGTCGACAGCGCCGCCGCCGCATTGCAGCGCGCGGAGGCCGTGCTGGCCCGCGCCCGTATCCAGATTGACCGTCTGGTGCCGCTGCTGCGCACCGAGGCCATCAGCCGCCAGACCTATGACGATGCCGTCTCCCAGCGGGATCAGGCGGCCGCCGACGTGGCTCAGGCCAGGGCGACCCTGGCCCGACACCAGCTGAGCCTGCAATTTGCCAGCGTGGAGGCCCCCATCGCCGGGCGCATCGATCAGGCGCTGGTGAGCGAAGGAGCCCTGGTGTCGCCCACCGATACCACCCCCATGGCCAGGATCCAGCAGATCGATCAGGTCTACGTCGATGTGCGCCAACCTGCCTCGGTACTGGAAGCCCTGCGCCAGCAGGCAGGGTCGACGGCGCCTGAACTGGCGGTGGACATCCTCGGCAGCGACGGCAAGCCGCTCGGCATGCAGGGGCACATCCTCTTCTCCGGCATCGAGGTGGATGCCGGGACCGGCGACGTACTGCTGCGGGTACTGGTGGACAACCCGGAGCGGCGGCTCTTGCCCGGCCTCTACGTGCAGGCGCGCATTCCCCGGGCTCACTATGCCAACGCCCTGAGCGTGCCTCAGCAGGCGGTGGTGCGCACATCGGGCCAGACCAGCGTGTGGGTGGTGGATGGCCAGGGGCAGGCACAACTGGTTCCGGTCAACACCGCTGAGCTGATGAATAGCCATTACCGCATCACGTCCGGACTCAGCGCCGGACAGCGGGTGGTGATCGAGGGGATCGACCGCCTGACCCCGGGGACGCAAGTCATTGCCCATCCCTGGCAATCCCCCGCCGTCAGCCAGCAGGCTGACGGCGGTAACCGTTGAATCGGAGACATTTTCATGCCGCAGTTTTTCATTCATCGCCCGGTGTTTGCCTGGGTGATCGCCCTCTTCATCGTGCTGGCGGGGGTCATCGCCATCCCCAAGCTGCCCATCTCCCGCTATCCCTCGGTGGCGCCGGTGTCGGTGACCCTCTATGCCACCTATCCGGGCGCCACGCCGCAGACCCTGAACGATGCGGTGGTGAGCCTTATCGAGCGCGAGCTGTCTGGGGTGAAGAACCTGCTCTACTTCGAGTCGTCGGTAGATGCCTCCGGCAGCGCGCAGATCACCGCCACCTTCAAGCCGGGCACCGATCCGGAGCTGGCCCAGATGGACGTGCAAAACCGCATCAAGGCGGTCGAGCCTCGCTTGCCACAGGCGGTGCGGCAAACCGGCCTGCAGGTGGAGTCCGCCTCGTCCGGCTTTCTGATGATGGTCGGCATGACTTCACCGGATGGCCGCTTCGATGAGGTCGCGCTGAACGACTACATGGCCCGCAATATCGTGCAGGAGCTGCGCCGCATCGACGGCGTGGGGCGAGTGCAGCTGTTCGGCGCCGAGCAGGCCATGCGCATCTGGGTGGATCCGGGCAAGCTCGCCGCCTACGGGTTGACCATCAGCGAGGTGGCGCAGGCCATCGAGCAGCAGAACGTGCAGATTGCACCGGGGCGCCTCGGCGACGAACCCGCCCTGCCTGGCCAGCGACTGACGGTTCCCCTCACGGTACAGGGGCAGCTGACCACTCCCGAGGCATTCGCCGCCATCGTACTGCGGGCAGGTGCCGATGGCGCCAAGCTGGTGCTGGGTGACGTGGCCTGGGTCGAGCTGGGGGCGCAATCCTACGCCTTTTCCAACCGCGAGAACGGCGTGGCCGCCACCAGCGCTGCCATTCAGCTCTCCCCCGGCGCCAACGCCGTGCGCACCGCCGATGCGGTGCGCACCCGTCTCGCTCAGCTCGCCCCCACTCTGCCGGCGGGCATGGCCTATTCGATCCCGTTCGACTCGGCCCCCTTCGTCAAGGTCTCCATCGACAAGGTGATCCACACCCTGCTGGAAGCCATGGTGCTGGTGTTCCTGGTGATGTTTCTCTTCCTGCAGAACCTGCGCTACACCCTGATCCCGGCCATCGTCGCCCCCATCGCCCTGCTTGGCACCTTCGCGGTGATGCTGCTGGCCGGTTTTTCGATCAACTCCCTCACCATGTTCGGCATGGTGCTGGCCATCGGCATCATCGTCGACGACGCCATCGTGGTGGTGGAGAACGTCGAGCGCCTGATGGCCACCCAGGGGCTATCGCCCAGGGAGGCGACATCGCGGGCCATGAAGGAGATCAGCGGGGCGGTGATCGGCATCACCCTGGGGCTCACGGCGGTGTTCATCCCCATGGCGTTCGGCAGCGGCTCCGTGGGGGTCATCTACCAGCAGTTCACCCTGTCGATGGCGGTGTCGATCCTGATTTCCGCCTTCCTCGCCCTGACCCTGACGCCGGCGCTCTGCGCCACCCTGCTGCGTCCGGTCAGCCCGAGTCACCATGAGAAGCGCGGCTTCTTCGGCGCCTTCAACCGGGGCGTCGAGCGACTCACCGCAGGCTACGGCGTTCGGGTCACCCGGCTGGTCGGGCGCAGCGGACGCGTGATGGCTATCTTCGCCGCCCTCTGCGCCGTGCTGGCCATTGTGGCCACCCAGCTGCCCTCCTCTTTCCTGCCGGACGAGGATCAGGGTTATTTCATGACCTCCATCCAGTTGCCGACCGGCGCCACCAGCGAGCGCACCCTGGCCGTCATCAAGGAGTTCGAGGCCCATGTGGCCTCTCGCGAGGCGCTCGACACCAATCTGGTGGTGCAAGGCTTCAGCTTCTCCGGCGCCGGCCCCAATGCGGCCATGGCCTTCACCATGCTCAAAGACTGGGACCAGCGTCATGGCGCCACGGCTGCCGAAGAGGCTGAGCTGGCACAGGCCGCCATGGCCAACAGCAAGGAAGGCACCGTGATGAGCCTGCTGCCGCCCGCCATCGACGAACTGGGCACCTCTTCGGGTTTCACGCTCTTCCTGCAAGACAGGGCTAACCGGGGGGACGCCGCGCTGCTGGCCGCCCAGGCGCAACTGCTGGCACTGGCGGCCCAAAGCGAAGTGGTGAGCGATGTCTATCCGGACAGCCTGCCCCCCGGCGAGAGCATTCACCTCGAGATCAACCGGCAGAAGGCCGAGGCCATGGGACTCTCGTTCACCAGCGTGAGCAGCACCCTGTCGGCGGCGATGGGATCGCTCTATATCAACGATTTCCCCAACGGCGGGTACATGCAGCAGGTCATACTGCAGGCCGACGCGTCGGCGCGCATGCAGCTCGATGACGTACTCGGCCTGCGGGTGCGCAATGCCAGCGGCGGCATGGTGCCCCTGCGGGAGGTGGTGACGCCGACCTGGCGCCAGTCGCCGCAACAGATGATGCGCTTCGAGGGCTTCCCCGCCGTGCGTCTCTCCGGGAGTGCCGCCCCCGGGGTGTCCAGTGGCGCCGCGATGGCGGAAATGGATCGCCTGGTGGCGCAACTGCCGCCAGGCTTTGCCCTGGCCTGGACGGGACAGTCGCTGCAGGAGCGCCAGTCGGCGGCCGAGGCCCCCCTGCTGATGCTGCTGTCGGGACTGGTGGTGTTCCTGGTGCTGGCCGCGCTCTACGAGAGCTGGTCCATCCCGCTCTCGGTGATGCTGGTGGTACCGCTGGGTCTGCTCGGCGCCGTGGCGGCGGTGATGCTGCGCGGCATGCCCAACGACGTCTTCTTCAAGGTGGGCATGATCACCATCATCGGCCTGTCGGCCAAAAACGCCATCCTCATCGTGGAGTTTGCCCGCCAGTTGCATGGCGAAGGACGCTCGCTGCTTGATGCCGCTGTGACCGCCGCCCGCCTGCGCCTGCGCCCCATCCTGATGACGTCGCTCGCCTTCACCCTCGGCGTGGTGCCGCTGATGCTTGCCAGTGGTGCCAGCGCCGAGACCCAGCATGCCATCGGCACCGGCGTGTTCGGCGGCATGATCAGCGGCACCCTGCTGGCTATCTTCTTCGTGCCGGTCTTTTTTGTCTTCGTCATCGGCACCCAGACGCGTATTCAGGCCTGGCGGGCCAGACGAGCCACGCAGCGGAGAGCGTCATGATGTTGCCCCCTGATGTCTGGCGCTCGGCAATGCCGGCAGGGGGCTGCAGGGAGTGGCTCTCAGCCCTCACTTCCAGTGTCATCACGGGCGCTGTGGTGGCGGCCAAGGTGAGAAGGCATGGGCTGGCAGGAGAGCACGGGAGGCGGGATTATCGTCACTGGCGGCAGCAATCTAACGGCCCAGACAATGACAGCGTTCAGACAACAGAGGCCATCGAGACCGTGAAAGAGACAGGCTCGGCGTTCGAGCCAGACAACCACCGGACTGACGGGCAGCCTGGCCGTGCTCGTCCGCATCTTGTTGGCCACCATTGTAGGAACTGACGGGTGGGAGAGCCCCGCTCAGGTTGTCACTCAATGGCACCTGCATGTAGGTGCGCGAATACGAAAAAGCCCAACTGAATAAATCAGTTGGGCTATATATATGGCGGAGGAGGTGCCCGCCGTAATTAAGTCCAATCAACTCCACACCAATCCAGCAAGCCATTTACTATCAGTATATTAGAAACAAACACAGTCCAATCCATCCCAATCACATATTACCACTGCGCATGCTTGGTGGCATACTGAGTGGCATATTCAATTCTCAAGGAGGTTACCTGATGGCAATCCTCACCGATACCAAAGCCCGCAACATCAAGCCTGAAGATAAGCCCCTTGCTCATGGTGGCGTCACCGGGTTGACGCTACACCCCTCTACCATCAAGGGCAGAGGAAAGTGGGTGTTCCGCTATGTCAGCCCACTGACGAAGAAACGACGTAACGCTGGCCTCGGGACTTACCCCGAGATCTCTATCGCTGACGCTGCTCGAGACGCCCAGGCAATGCGGGAACAGCTGGCGAATAATCTGGACCCACTAGAGATCCGGCTGCAGGAGCAGAACAAGCCGAAGATCCCGACGTTGGAAGCATCCGCCAGACTCGTCTACGAAAGCTTGTTACCTGGTTGGAAGAACCCAAAACACGGCAAGCAATGGATCACCACATTGGAACAGTATGCCTTTCCTGCAATTGGCACTATCTCCATTGATACCATCACCCCAGCTCATATCGCTTCCGTTTTGCAACCGATATGGCTGACGATCCCGGAAACGGCAAGCCGTGTTAAACAGAGGCTACACGCAGTCATGGCTTGGGCATGGGCCCATGGCTATACCTCTGCAAACCCAGTGGATGTGGTAAGCCACCTATTACCGGCTCAACCCAGCAAATCTGTGCGTGTAGAACACCAGCCTGCAATGCCTTGGCGTGATATCCCTGCATTTGTGCAAAAACATCTGAGAACAACGCAACAGTACGATGTAACCCGCTCCATGCTGGAGTTCTTGATCCTGGCTGCTTGCCGTTCAGGTGAAGTCAGAGCCATGAAGTGGTCAGAAGTCGATTTGGAGGCAAGGGTCTGGACTTTGCCTGCCGAGCGTATGAAAGCCAAACAACAACATCGTGTTCCGTTATCTCTTCGTGCCGTCGAAATCCTGAAAGGGTTAAGGGGATTACATGACGAGTTGGTATTCCCATCCCCCAGAGACCAAGTACCGCTCTCAGACACAGTGTTGACGATGTTTCTGAGAAGAGCCAAAGCAGGGAGTTGCACACCTGGCCGAATGGCCACTGCTCATGGCTTTCGTTCTAGCTTTCGAGACTGGTGCAGCGAGCAGGGCTATGCGCGGGATCTCGCTGAACGAGCATTAGCTCACACAGTGCAGAACAAGGTAGAAGCCGCCTACCACCGCACGGACTTGCTGGATCAGCGGCGTCCAATGATGGATGCGTGGGCTGAGTTTGTATCCGGTAATTCACCAACTGAATAAGAAGGAAGCGGCCCACCAAGGCCGCTTCCTTCTATGTTCTTTTTTTTAGCTTTTCTTAGCCGTTGATGACATCTTGCCAAACCAGTGCTCAGAGAGTTTCTGCGCTTGTTTGACTTCCGGCTTGGTCATCGCGGCCTCGAGTTCATCACGGGCCCGTACAGCCTCAGGCATTCCTTCTGTCGCCGCCAGTGACAGCCAAGCATAAGCATGCACCCGGTTACGAGGTGCCCCCAAGCCTTCCTCACGCAATGTCCCCATTCGGTATTGGGCTTGGCGGTCGCCCTGCTGGGCCGCTAGGCGATACTGCTTGAGAGCAAGCGCGTAATCCTCTTTTCCCCCTTGTCCCAGACGCAGCATTTCACCGTAGGTGTACTGGGCGAGAATGTGTCCTTGTTGGGCGGCCTTGGCATAACTGGCTCTGGCCTGCGCCAGTTCACCTTATTTATGCTGTAAATCCACCAGCTCGAACAACGCCTTGGGTACGCCACCGTCAGCAGCCTTCCCTAACCAATAGATCTGCTGTTTCCGGTCTACCTGCAGCACCCGCAGTAGATACTGCTGCCCACCCTTGCTGGGTACTCGTTGCTCATCGAACACAACGATCCCGGACAACGCTCGAACCCTGGCAAAATCTCGCTCTATGGACCAAGGCGAGACGCCAAACACGTCTGCGGCTTCACGGGCGCTGATTGCTCGCGGCTGTTCGTGCAGCCAATGTGCTTACTTGCAAGTAACGCGGCAAAGGTGGATTCGGATTGATAGACATGTAATTCCGTCATTACGCTGGGTGATGGGTAGGCACATTGGACTACCCATGGAGCAATTTGTTCAGGTAATCACAATAAACTTCCTGGCTAACTACTTGTCAGCAAGGCTTGGGCTTCGTCGCGTATCGCACAATATCGCTGTGTGAGGAGTGATCGTTTTTCAACTCGCCAACCGCCATATTTAGCTAGCCAGCGCCTGGGGCAACGTGGATCCCAACTATCAATGGCTTCGCGTAATCGCGCATCCAAATCGGTACGCTCTGCGTCTAAGTCTTTTATGGCTGGCATCAGGATCGGCTATGAGGAACTCGGTGGTTATCGTAGTGCTGACGAGAGGAATTGAACTGGTGACCTACTGAGCTAAGCCAGCATCATGCGCATGCTAAAGGATGTTTTGAATAATGTCATTAGAGCTGGCCTCTGTCATGCGACAGATCATTACCTAGTATTCCTGGTTCGTCACAACGAGAGCTGGCACTAATTAGCCACGAAGCACGTAAAAAGGAAGGCCACACCGTGAGGGCATGGCCTTGTCTATTTAGATGAGGAAGTCATCCAGCTGACGACCTTGCTCGAGTTGCTCAGCCAAGAACTTGGGTGTACGGCCCTGACCGGTCCAGGTTTTCTCTACGCCATTCTCAACGTAACGGTATTTCGGGGGCCGAGGTGCTCGTTTCGCTTTAGCCGCAGTCGCTGCTGCTGGGGCACAGCCTACCAACTCAGTCGGGTCAATACCAGCCTGAGCCAACATCGCTTGGAACTCAGCCAGCTTTTGCTGACGTTCTGCATTGGCTGCTTGCTCTTTCTCTGCGTGCTCCAGACGCTCCAGATAAATCGATTCAATCTTCTCGTGGGCTTCTTGGAGTTGTTCCAGAGACAACTCACGCATTGCTGCACGTAGACTACGGATGTTCAACAGCACTTTCAGAAATTCACTCATAGATATCCTTAAATTAAATACGCAGGGATTGTTCTATAGCATACTAATGAGCACTGACGTGCTCAAGCGTCTTATCGTACTTGACTGCAACCGAAGTTGCGTTGTCCATCAGCAACCTTCGTTCTTTGTTTACTCAGATAAGCCATACGAAATAAAAATGCACTGAAATTTTCATCTAAGTTTCGCGCTGAATTACGGTCAAACCTGTATTGTGGATTTGCAGGGAAGTTAACCAGCGTTGCATTATCAGGGTATGGGAGACCCAACGCGCTGCACCACGCCTTCTGGATCCGAGTCCCCATGTTGTTGGCATCATAATCCCGATAATCTCCCAAGAAGGCATAAACATCTTTGTTAAACAGCAGCATCAGGTGGTAATGAGGTGATGCCGATGACTCCTGCTCCCGACACCAGATAAAGGCCGGTAGAGATGGAGTACCACGTCGCTTCTGACGATAATGGTCCGCACGTAGTTGGCTTTTCAGGGACTCCATAAAGCGAGTGATCACTGATGAATCTGAACGCTGTAAACAAGTCAGCGTATCCGTATCATCTTCAGGCGACTCACTAGCAAAACGCAGATCCACACGTAGAGCATAAACACGAGGATACCTAGCCAGGGTACCGGAAACAACATCTAAGCTACGCCTCAAATAAGCACTATTCATAGGGCCGTAACTATCTGTGTATAATCTAGTAAGCGCTTTCATCTTCAATACTGAATTTTTTAAGTGATTCAACATAGGAGTCCCTACCTTGGTGAATAGACACGGAGGTATAGTTATTGAATTAAATAAATAGATGTGCTTTTTGCTTAAGTAAATACACCATGCTCTGGATGCTATCCATAGTGGTACATGCTTAGAGGCATGTAGTCTTCATGCTCCTCTCATCGTTAGATTGCATAGCGTATGCTGCTGAACGTTAGTAGTGTGCATGGCTATGGATGTATATAATGGAGTATGTATTGTTATATATAATACATATACCGTGCTATACATTATTTAATCAGACTGACACACAACCTGAACATATCTATACATACACTGAAATATAAATATATGGTTCCTAATTCAGATGCAGTAATGACACATCCATATATAACAACACTCTTAAGTTACTTAAGGTGAGGTATCGCAATAGTTAATGCTGCATCTTACTGCATGGGTATGGGATATACTCTTATCATCGTAATTGACTTCTCATGTCCATCAACGGTCTTTCAAAAAGTTCAACTGATGGTATCCCTAAATGGCGTCTTCCACGATACTCTACAAGTTCGTTAACATAAATCCTATCTTGAGTGCGTACTGAAGAGCGCCTAACAAGCCTAGGGTATTTCTTCCAAGATAAAGAAATATAGATTGACTGTTTCTTTTTAAAGCAAATGATATCTCCTCGAGCAATAAGAACTTCTATTGCATCTTCTAGCTTATTCAAATTACGAACGCAATGTGGCCCACTTCGTCTAATGTCACCTTTCAGAAGCAGCTCATTATTCCAGTTATGAATAATCCACTCCAGTAACTTATTCACATGTGTCTCGTCCACGAACTCCCGAGCCTCGGGCGATCTAAAGATTATTAATGCTTGATGCAAATATATTTCAGCCAGTTCAATGGCAGTCTGCATAGTCTCATGAGTCACAAGTGCGTTTCTGTAGTCTCTATTTTTAAACACATGAAGTGCCGCCGCGATTCTCGAAGCCTGCTCCATAAACTTTGAACCAAAATCTTTATAGTGTTCCAAATATTCCCCGCCCCTCATTGCGTATTCAATGTCATTAAACTTGTCATTCCAAATTTTCTTAGCACTCTCTGTTAAATTCAGGCAATGGCGTTCCTTGCCTTGTGCTCTCATCTCGAGCCCTTCTTGCAGTAATGCATCAATCCTTGAGCTAAATCTACCTAATTTAATTTTATCATCTAGTGATGCGCTATCATCCCTATCTTCTTGACGATAGCCAATCTCTGACTCAGGCTCACACAGTAGAATTCGAGCGTCTAATCCAGAGCTTCTCATCGCATCACCATTACTATCTCTGAATATTCTATATATATCAGGCTGGATTTGCATGCTCAAAGTCAAACGAGCACCTTCAATATGAACTTCAGGGGCATTGGCTCTGTCAACACGTATAGTTTGACCTGACCATAGTGAGTTAAACAATGCATTATCTTTCATCAAGTCACTCGACAGTAGTGTCCCAGCTTCATCGGACACCAGAGCTAATGACGTATTCTTCTCAGCTAACATCGACTTCAGTTTTGCGACTGTTATATCCTCAGCTAAAATCCTCTTAACTACCGGAGCTATAGGCATATTTGAATGATGAGTGTGCCATGCCTCTATTATAATGGGCTGCTCATCACCTTTTTTATGCATCTCATCTAATTCCTTCCTTAACACTTTTTTCTTTATATTCCACAATTCCAGTTCGATCTGATATTTCTGCTGTGCAGCATCTACCTGCTCAGCTAAGCATTTTTCAAATTCACGAACTGGTTTCATCAGTAGCTTATCGACCGTGCTTTTTCTCTCGCCAGAAGCAGCTAGAATTAGAGTGTAAAGTGATGCCGGTATTTTCATCTCACTTTTGGGGCTAATATCTACCAACTGCTGCGATGCGATAGCTATAACAGACAACATTTGAGTCAAGATCATAAATCTCGGGGCCTTTGTTCTATAGGCGACGACATCCAGTGGATCCCAAAGGGACTGATCTAACCGCTCAATGACAGTTTCAATGGCTCTGTGTTGATTCATTTTTGACCTCCATTGTTTGACTACTTTGTGACCTGGTTGCGATCCATTGATTGACCTCGCTCTGACGCCAGCCGATCGCTGACTTGCCAAGTTTTATCGCCCTGGGAAAGCTGGGGTCATGCCGAGCAGACTTGGCGTTTAGCTTGTCATAAATTGTTGATCTAGCGAGGCTAATCATCTTTGTAAGCTCAGGCATCCTAATGATGCGGTCTATTGCTTCTTGCATTATGTGATGTCCTTCTAACGTCTGATTGAATGAGCTCGCATTATGGCGAGCCTATCGGGTAACGTCATGGGGGCAAACTACGGCTACAAAAGGTAAATCATGAAAAAACATCTCTTCGCAGCACTTATCTACTCTGTAGAAAAAACTCTTGGACTCAGAAGCAAGGCCCGCCCAACCGAGGAAGCCAGCAAAGCTAGCTTTGATTCACATCGTAAAGAATTACAAACAGAAACTGCCCCAAATGATTCCACTCGAAGACTAGAAAAGATATTCAAGCTGCTGCATATTGGTTGCGATTTGCCACCAAAAATGGATGTAAATCATTTTGATATAATGGAAAGCGTGTACTACGCTCTAGCTAGACAGCCTAATGTTCTTGATGTCCTATACGAGGACCCCATCCAAAATTATATTAGCAACGCATTAATCCCTTTAATTTGCGTTGACATTTATATTTTAAAAGGTTACTCAAATGAAAACTCAATCTATTATCATCTTGACCGCATCCTTGCAATGGATAATTTAGCTACCTTTGATGGCAATAAACAAGAACTCAGAAAAACCACAGCTCAAAAATATGTGCGCGAATATATAAATCATCACTTCAATAAGCATGCAGATATACTTAACAAAACCAATTTCAAGAATAAAGAACAGTTAATTCCTGAATTGCTCAATTATTTGGGTGTGTTTTATAAAAAAGACAATCAAACATGTGCAAAACTACATGAGAAACTTGAACCTTGTAATGAAAGGCTTTTTAGTACAAAAATTGACAATTCGTCATTTAGCATCCAGCCAATAATCGCCGCTTATACTGCCATCATAATTCTGCAGGATATCGCGAATAAAACCAGCATGATTGCTCATTTTTATAATACATATAACCTTCTTATCGAAAAACAAAGCCCAATACTTAACGACTTATATTTAAGCCTACACGCAGCACTGAGTGAAAACTATGAGGACTTAAACCTTAATGAATCATCCATTTACTTACATGATGGAAATGAACCAGAAATAATATTAAGCAGCAAAAAACTGATGTATTTAGAAAAAATAACCTCTTACATATTTGAAATGTTTGGGATTTGCACTCTATCTGATTCAGAGCTAGATTTGATGCCACTACTAGTAGAAGAATCATATCTAGGTAAAATGGTCTCGCTTCCTCCTCAATTTAGTATACCTATGGCTATTGTTGACAAGGATGCATCATTAGAGAATAAGGCAAACCATCTTGAAATGCATGTGATTTCATTTGATCATTCTAAGGTCGCTACTATTGCAGGGTTAATGTATAAAGAGACCAATAAATTTCAAAAGTTCTTCATGCAATATATACCTCTTATTGAAGCACTCGACTGCATAAAACATAACGAACCAGATGCAGCATTAGATATAATTAATAATGTGCAACATGAAGATCGTTTATCGTTTGGGTTTATTAAGCATTCACTAGCCGTGCTTAAAATAGGGTTGATGTACATCTTAAAGCCAAACAGCATTAAACACCAGTCATTAAACGAACAGGTTACTGACATAATAAACCATCAAGGCATTATTTCTATTCCTGTCCTTGCATCACCCAATTTATTAGAAATTAATAATGCCGGATGGCTTTCTATACCTGAATATGAAGAATGTTCTATTGTTTCTGGCGGCAACACATATAACTCGGTCGTAGCACAAGCCATCTATATTTATAATTTCACCGTCGCACGACACACCCCCTCGCGCAATCCAACGACAAACGAACCTATCAAAAACACGTCATCATTGACTCATCCAAATCTCAATTACTCTTCGTCATTGATTATCCGTAACCTGCTTAAAGACCTGAATGAGGTCTCAGGAAAAATATTAGCCGGACTTGATAAAGTCAGCATCGATGTAGATCCTAAAGTTCCTGAGGGCCCTGCAACATTTGCAAACGAATTGGTTAGAGAAAATGTTGTTTCTAGAGAAGAATTAAATGACAATCTAATCCAAGGAATTACAGGATCTTCTCTCGGTGTTTGTCTCTTGGACTATTCAACCATCATATTGTTCTTGTTTGTTCCTGGGGATGATGTTGCTAATATTATAGCGTTAGGTGAAAAGACTAATGTTGTAGAGTTATTGTTCAGGTATAGACATCCTTTACCTAAGGAAGGTGAGAATAATTCACTAAACACAAAAAATGCATCTGTAATCAGTTGAACTGAAAGAACTGAAATTTTCAGTTTCTTTGAAGGGGTACTTATTCGTACCCTCTCTAGTGAATAATTACTTGTTGATATACATTAATTTCAAATATACCTGCGAGAATTGTTTGAATACGTTTTTATTTTAATGTATTGTTTTCAGGGATGGAGTAGGTTGCCAAAACGTGGATTGAGGCACTGGTGACATTACAGCGCCACAATCCCACAGCATCAATTCAGGTGTATGGTTACTTCTTCTCCCACCTGTCATCATGACTCCAACAACTAATCAAGTAAGCTCTATCCAGATACTTTCAGATACGAATATCAAAAATATCTGGAATATCAAAAGTTGCGCACACTAATGAGTCTCAACAATGTTACTGGCAGCCGTCGTGTAATCTCATATGGCACCGCTTGGTTTTTAATCTCTATAAATGGTGTGTTGCGGCTATATGGCATTCCCTCTGCCTCCATTCAAATAAATTTCAGATATATATTCTCTCCGTGAACATACCTCTGGGATTGCGCTATGCAGTCCCATTTTCATTGGAGATTGATATATGGCTCACCTCATCGATAGCATTGCCTACACTGGCCAGACGCCTTGGCACGGCCTCGGCAATATCTTGCCCCCACAACAATCCTTGGAGATCTGGCTTAAAGCTGCCGGAATGGACTGGACCATCGAGCAGAGCGACGTAATGTTTAATGTTGCTTCCGATGCCCTTCATATTCGCCCCTATCGTGATAGTAAGGTGCTCTTCCGCTCCGATACACTCGAACCGCTCTCGGTGGTCTCCCAACGCTATAACGTGGTACAGCCCCATGAGGTGCTGCACTTCTATCAGGATTTAGTGGAAATCGGCGGCTTTGAATTAGAAACCGCAGGCTCACTTAAAGGCGGTCGAAAACTATGGGCGCTGGCCCGTACCGGCCAAGACTTGAAACTCAAAGGCAATGACCTGGTGAAGTCCTATCTGCTGCTGGCGACCAGCTGTGACGGCACGCTTTGCACCACGGCGCAATTTACCTCATTGCGAGTGGTCTGTAATAACACCCTTCAGATGGCGTTGCGTAATAGCACTGGCGCAGTCAAAGTTTCTCACTCGACGACATTTGACCCAGCTATTGTCAAAGAGGAATTAGGGTTGGGACTTTCCCACTGGGATGAATTCAAAACCCAGACCAAAGCATTGGCTGCCCGTCCTGTCGCCTCAGAAGAGGCGCTACGTTTCTTTAGCGATCTGCTGGCCCAGCCATTAGATGCCGACAATCAAATTATCCTCACCCGACCAGTCCAACAGCTCCACGAGCTATATCAAGGCGCAGGCATGGGCTCGGAGTTAGCCAGTTCCCAGAATACCGCTTGGGGTTTAGTTAATGCGGTGACCGAATACGTCGACCATCACCGCCGTGCCCGCAGTCAGGACTATCGCCTGGACTCTGCCTGGTTCGGTCAGGGTGCTCAGCTAAAGTCTCAGGCCCTCAACCAGGCCCTTACTCTGCTGCAGTAATCCCCGCTCTACCGATTCATCTCATTTACCCGTCATAGACCCCTACCCAGCCATCAGGCCGGGCAGGGACGTTTATGCCGTCAAGCAGGAGTCACGATGAAAGCAAAAGCCAAATACGGTCAGGCCATTCGTTTAGCCTCCACCACCGACCTCTCTCGCGAACAGTGGCTGGCGATCCGCAAGCTGGGGCTAGGCTCGTCCGATGCCGCCGTGGCGGTGGGCCTCTCACCCTATAAATGCCCGCTGTCGCTATGGCTGGAAAAGACTGGTCGCAAGGAGCCGGACGATATCTCTCAGAAAGAAGCTGTGTTGTGGGGCATCGAGCTCGAACCGGTGTTGGCACAGGTCTATGCCAAGCGCACCGGCTACCGGGTGCGCCGGGTCAATGCGGTACTCCAGCACCCCGAACACACCTTTATGCTCGCCAATCTCGACCGGGAGGTGGTGGGCCACCCCGACGGCCCTGGCATCCTCGAAATCAAGACCGCCAGCTATCACAGTGCCCCGCAGTGGGAAGAAGGTGTGCCGGTCGCCTACCAGTGTCAGGTACTGCATCAGCTTGCCATCACTGGCCATGCTTGGGCAGAAGTGGCGGTACTCATCGGTGGTCAAGATTTTCGGATTTACCGCATCGAGCGCGACGAGGAGAAGATCCGGGATCTCACCGAGCGAGAAGCGCAGTTCTGGCATCAGGTCATCAGCGGTCAGCAGCCCGAACCCGATGGCTCCGAGGATGCGGGCTCGGCGTTGGCCTGGCTATTTCCCCGCGATGACGGGGAGACCGTCGATCTCTCCGATTCTCCCGAGTTCAACCAGCTGTTCGGGGAGTTGCTGCATCTGCGTGAACATAAGGAAGAAGTGGAGTTGCGCGAATCGCAGATCAAGCAGCGCCTACAGGCCACGCTAGGCGAGGCCACGGCAGGACTCTTTGCCGACGGCAAGATCACTTGGAAACGCAGCAAGGATCGGCTGGCCCCGGACTTGGAACGGCTCGGCCAGGATCACCCCGACCTGCTCAGCCACTATGTCAAACCGGTGCCCGGCTCACGCCGTTTCACCATTCAAGCAGTTCACGCTGTCAGGAGACACACACCATGATCAAAGGACTGGCGATTACCCCGCCCGTGATTGGGCGGATCTGTATTGGCAAGCTGGTACAGAAAGAGGGGAAATGGGTACCGGAGAAGGACGACAGTTTCACCCTCACCACCCAGGTACAGCAGAAAGGGGGATGGTTGCTCCATCCCTTGCATCAACAGTTCGCTCAAGGGCATGAGCAGGCCAAGATCCGCGCCATTCCGGTACGGGTGCTGTTCAATGACAGCGATCTGAACCTGCGGGCAGAGTACAGCGCCTTTGACCGCCAAACCGGACGGCCGCTTTGTGTCGGCAATGGAGAGGTGGCAAAACGGGTGGGGGCGCAAGGGATGGAGGAGGTCAGTTGCCCCGGTCCGGAGCGCTGCCCTTATGGCCAGCAGCAGGGCTGCAAGCTGTACGGACGACTGAACCTGTTTGTGGAGGGACAGGGGGATGAACTCGGCAGCTTTATCTTTCGCACCACCGGCTATAACTCGGTACGGACCCTGGCGGCACGGCTCAAGTACTTTGAGGCGGTGAGTGGTGGCCTGACTCGCTACCTGCCGCTGACCTTACGGCTGCGGGCCAAGAGCACCACCCAGTCCTACCGTACCCCGGTCTACTACGTGGATTTGACCCTGCGCGATGAACTGACCCTGACTGAGGCAGTCTGTCAGGCACGGCAGGAAGCGTTGCTGGATGATGAGGCGGGACTGACGATTAGCGAGATGGAAGCCGTGGCGCGGGCGCTACTGCGCAATGGTCAGTTCGAGGAAGTGGATGAAGAGGTGCCAATGCTGCTGGAAGAGTTTTACCCCCAGGTGGAGGAAGGGGAGCATTCGACTGCCGAACCAGCACCGCAAACAGTGGCCCAGCCACGGGGAACGCGAGCACGGGCATCCCCGTTAACCAACAAGCTAGGCAAGGACGCCACACCGGCACCCGGTACACCCTAACTCAGGATTTGGCCAGGCGCTCGACCAACCGCTCAAATGTCTCCAGCAGCAATGCCCGGTCGTCGCTGTCCAGCCGGGCGAGTTTCTGCCCCAAGACGATACCCTGCTCAGTTGGGCGCGGGCTGGTTTCGCGCAAGAAATCGGCCAGCTCGCACCCAAACAGCTGAGCCAGTTCAGCCAGCCGGGCAATGGTCGGCACCACGATACCGCGCTCCATCCGAGAGACGGCTTCCATCCCGATATTAAGGTGCTCTGCCACCTGATCCTGGGTCAATCCCGCCTGCTGGCGCTGCCGCCCGATCGCCTTGCCCACGCTTTTAGCCAATAGCTCACCTGGGCCTGGGATTCCCGTACCCTGACGTTACACAAATAGAATCGTCACTTTTCCACACTGATAACAGGGCACCCACGAGGTGCCCTGCTTCGTTTTTATGTCTGACCACAAGGAGTTAACTTCATGTCTCGATTCACCCCAGGCGATCATCTGGTGACCGCTCACCTCGGTTATACCCACCATGGCCTCTATGTCGGGGGCGACCTTGTCATCCACTATCAGGGGCCTAATCTCGGCCTACCCGGTGAAATCGTGATGACCTCTTTGGATGAGTTTTCCGATGGTAAGCCGGTCTGGTGCAAATTTTGCCCTGTCAGGCGGTATGACCGAACAGAGAGCCTCGAACGTGCCCGTACACGGCTGGGCGAGCATCGATACGATGTGTTGTTCAGTAACTGTGAACACTTCGTGATGTGGTGCATCCACGGTATCCACCACTCGACACAGGTTAGTCAGGTAGCAACGGCGGTGGCGAAAGCGGCCCTTCGTACTCCACAGACTACTATCATTCCCCCAGCTATGACCGTGTTGAGCCGCGAGCGCACAACGTCTGATTACATAACGCTCGCCACCTCTGCTATCACCCTGACCACCCTCGCGACATCGCCAAGCTGGGTCCCCCTGGCAACCGGCGCATTAGCCGTTCACGCAGTCAGCCGCCTCTGGTCCTGGCTCACCGACTGATCCACTACCGCTACCTCACACTTTCAAGGAACACTACCATGACGATTCCCTTTCACCGGGACGGCTTTGCCCTGCCTGCTTGTCAGGCTTTGCTGGCCCTGCTCAGCCAAGAAGCCGAACATACCGATCTCGATCTGGGGCGCTGCACCCAGCTAACCTTCAACTTCCGCAATCCCGGCTACAGTGTCGAACAAGGTGGCGTGCACCCGGTCGAGATCCGCCTGATCCGTGGGCTAGATGGCTGGCTGTTCGATTACGTCACCGACTTCAGCTACCAGGGGCTCGGCCATGATGCCGAGCTCTGCAAGGAGATCGACTTCAACTTCCTCGATGGGGAACACACCATGTTGGGCTGGGGACCGCTGCGGCTGGCCGAAGCGCGGGAATTGTTCGATATCTGGCAAAGCAACTTCATTGCCTACTGCCGGTTGGAATGCTTCAGCGTCACGGTCGCAGGAGATTAGGAGGTCACGATGACCCAAGAATTAGCTCTATCCCACTACTCACGTCAGTGGTTGGGCCTGGTCGCGGCCAAAGCCAAACTGCAGCCGACTCACCAGGGCGAGCGCTGGTTGCTGCATCTGACTCCTGGTAGCCCAAACGCTCGCACCGTTACACTGCACCTGCGCTGGTATGGGGGGCAGTGGCAACTGCTCTCCCTCACCAATGCCGAGGACTGGCGCACCATGAGTCAGCCCGTGGATGAAATCTGCGTGGACCCCAAGCGCCAATGTTTCTGGCGCTGCCAAGCAGGCCCCATCCCGCTCTCTGAACAGCCTCGTGTACTGGGCAGCTTTCTGGCCGACTTGCAGCGTACCTGCATTCATCTCGGCTATCGCGTGGAGAGTGACTCCTTACCTCAAGAGGAGACACACGATGCCCAACCAACCGATCGCCGTTGAGCTTGAAGCGATTAATCGAGATGGCGAGACGCAGGTGGTGCGCGACAGTGGCCTGACAGTTCAAGGCTACAGCGTCTACCTACGGGCGGTAGAGACCAGCGGGCTGGCACTGGCTACCTGGGTAGCTGACTACGACACTATCGGCCCAGCTTACGAACTGGCAGAGCGCTTGAGCCTGGCGCTGGCCGTCCCGCTCACCATGCTGGTCCCCGAATCGCTGATGCCGGTGAAGCGAGAGCCCACAGCTACAACAGGCCCCACCACGGTCAACTGACCCCCCTCAAAGAGAACCAACAACCTTTCTATCTTTGACCCCGACATGCTTCCTGCGTGCCGGGGTTTTGCTTATTTGGAGACCCAATATGCGTTACCACAAACTCAAAGCCGGAGAATGCCCCGGCACTTATGTCGTCACCGAACCGGTGACCGAGCAAGACCTGTTGCGTATTGCCAATCAGATTGCCCGTAAACGCCTGGCCAAAGGCACTGCCATTACCAGTACCACTGAGGCCGCCGAGCGGCTGCAAACCCTGCTGCAGGACCGGGAGCATGAAGTGTTTGGGGCACTGTTCCTCGACTCCCAGCATCGCGTACTGGCTTTTGAGGAGCTGTTTCGTGGCACCTTGGACAGTGCCAGCATCTACCCACGGGAAGTGGTCAAGCGGGCCTTGCTGCTTAACAGCGGGGCCATTATCGCGGTCCACAATCACCCCAGTGGTAACCCGGAACCCAGCTACTCTGACCGGGTCTTTACCCAAGCCCTCAAAGAGGCCTTGGCGCTGGTGGATGTCCGGTTGCTTGACCATCTGGTGGTCGGTGCTGAGGGCTTAGTCTCGATGGCCGAAAGAGGTCAGCTATGAACCAGACCCCAGGCAAAACCCACCTCACCGCCCTCGATATCCTCATCGAGTTGCGCTGTTGGCTGGCAGACAACGTCGAGATGCAGACCGAGCCCGCCATCGTGGCTCACCTGCCTAACGGCTCCCTGCTCACCCAGGCCGATAGTATCGAGGCTATTGATGCGCTGCTGCATCAGCTGCGCCATTAGTCCGTTCCAAAAGAGAAATGAGCGATGCGATTACCTAACCCCTATTCCCTTGAGGAAACCCTGAGCAAGCTGCGCCATCGTCTGGCTACTGCCTGCAACGAGGAGGCGCTGGCATTACTGGAAAAAGCCGTCACCAAGGCGCGTGATGACGAGGGTTATGCCAGGCAGCTTGAAGAGGCCTTGCTGCGGGGATCCACCATCGAGATCCGCGAATGCCTCAGCTGCTTTGGCGACTACTTCGAGTGCTCCCGAGACGCACCGCCCTATTACCTGCATCACGATGCCGTCAACGGCATTGATTGTGCGCTCTACGCCATCCTGTTTGATGCGGCTTACCCAGACGCAGAGCAGGCGCACGAATAACGCCAGCATCCCCAAACCCGGATCATCCGCGCCAACACCATGATCCGGATATTCCGATCCCCCCAGCAAGGCCACCTCACTACAGGTGGCCTTGTTCATTTCAAGGAGTCACTCAATGTCTGCCTTCATGATTGACCGCAAGGATTACCTAGCCTTTGCCGTGCAGCTACATCGCTTTTGCAATGCCCCCATGCCACCGCACTACACCCTGGAGCTACTGCGCACCCTCTGGTGGCAGCCGCCAGCAGACACGACCAGCACCTGGACGTGGCGGGTTGACCGGCTGGTACGGTTGATGATGCTCGCCAATCGCCGTGCTGTTTGGCATCGCTATCAGCTTGGGCGTCAGCAGGGCCACAAGGAACCACATCAGCACCGCTCGAACAAGCTGGGGCCGCTTAAACCTGCCCATCGTTACCACCAGGCACCACTCACCGATGCCGAACTGGTAGCCCTCTACAAATTCACCTGCTGCGCCCTGTACCAGTCGAGCGAATGGAGCGGGAGTCCTGAGCAGGCCCCACGGCTGGTGAAGGTAATACAGCCGTTGCAGCAGGCGCTGGCGCAAGACGTGCTGACCCGGCTGTCACTGTGGGAGCAAGCACCCTGGGGAGAGATGTGATGGATCTCTACATCACCCTGACAGTGGCAAGCTCGCCACCGAGTTCAATGGCCCACCTAGCCCAACGTGTCGCCGATGACATGGCACACCTGCATCACCGTCTAGGGGATGGGGTGAGCGATGAACTGGGTATCAGTATCAGCTATCTGGTCGAACAGTTTGCGCTGCTGGCAGCTGCTTACCGTTCACCGGAGGAAAAGGAGAAACATCAATGATTGAGTTCAATGACAGCTTTAGCCAGGCCGCCGTCGCGGAGGCCATGTGTGCTCACTCAGGGCTTGCCAAGCTCATCAGTCAGCAGTTGATGCTGCCGGGCTTTGCCTATGCCCACGATGTGGAGGGGCGACGTATTGGTGGCCCGCTGGTGGCCCCCAACCCTGTGTTGCACAAGACCACGCTCTTTGTCAGTCCACGGGATATGCGTGAGCACCTGCCACGAGAGATTAACTTCACCCGCTTTCGCTGCGCCTGTAATGCAGTGGGTCAGCCGGTCGGCGAGTGGCAACGGGTAATTGTCGGGGCCTACGTCAACCATGGTAGTAATGACAAGCCGGATTGGAGTAGTCACACCTGAGCCACGGCCACCAGCACACACAAGACCTCTCACAGCCCCTCACGCCGAGGGGCTGTTTGCATTTGAAGGAAGCCCAACCATGCATGACTTACGTGATTACAAGACTCTGTCCGCCCGACAACTCACCGCCGCTATCGGCCAGCTCAACCACAACACCGCACCGAAGATAATGACCCATCTGGTATTGCGGGCCAGGCAGTCGCAACCGCTCGGTAATGGCCGTAGCAGAGCCAAGGCCCTCAAGCTGCTGCGCCGGGTCAAGAAAGCACACAAGGCGGGGCGTATCCCGTTTGAGCTCACCGTGACGGGTTGCCGCATCGACCGTGGCAGCCATCAGGCTGACCGTTACTACTACGACCGGACGCTGCTGGCCCAGGGCTGGCAACAATACGATACCGAGGAAGACGCCTGGTATTTCGGCATCTGGATTCACACAGAGAAGTTGGAGACCTTTACCTACGCCGAAGGGGATACCAGCCATGTGATTGCGCCAAACGTTGAGGCGTTTCGTGCCGAACTGGCGCGGCTCTATCAGTACCACCCGCAAGCCCCGGCGTTTATCAGCATCGACCCGGAAGCGGGCACGGTGACCCACCACTTTGAAGCCAAGCCGGAGGTGTGAGATGGCGAAGAACATCACCATCAAGGTGCCGGGCAAGCATCCACAGACCGGCGAGCTCACCACCTTTGAGCTCAAGGGCCAGCGCATGGATATCGACCTCGGTGGGCAGGCCGTGCCTTTCCTTATTCATGGGAGGGGGATAGGCACCTCGCTCACCCACATCCCGAGCGGCTACCGCATAGCCCTGCTCGGTGGCTGGCTGACCGCGCGTTACGCCATGCCTGAGAATAAGCCCAGCAGAGCGGCCTGCGCCCAGATGGCCATAGACCGGCTGGTAGCCCAATACGGCTCGCGGCACCTGCTGGACCGACTCAACTGCAAGCCGATTATCAATCAGATGTAACAACGCACAGCTCAAGTGCTCACGCTCATCAATGCTCAGAGGGAGCGACAGCCCAGACAACAAGGAACGATGCAATGACCAACACCCTACCTACAACACCTAATCCACTGGCAAGCCATTCGGTGATGCAGATGCTGGATGTCGCCATGAGTTCCATCATCGGCGACTACGATGACGCAGACCTGGTACCAGAATGGCAATGGGTCAAGCAAATGGCCTCCCATGAACATGTCGGCGTGAAGGATGACTCCGCCTACGAGTACACCCTGAACCTTGCCATGGATCTCGATACGATCCCGCCAGCGCTGCAACCCTTGATCACTGCAGCCCAGCAGGCAGGAGTGAACTACATCCTGTTTTACAACGGCTAACCACCGCGACCATCTCATCGCTCATCCACAAACAACATAAAGGGCCAGCCCTCACAGGCTGGCCCCTTGCATCATTGGAGTCACCGAACATGACCCGTCTTATCACCGGACTCGAGGTGCATCGCTATGCCCCCGAGCTCAACAAACTGCACCTGCGAAACCGTCAGACACTACCCGCTCCCGGCATCACCACCATCAAGCAAGCCAAAGCCCGCCTGTTTGGCCGCTGGCAGCCAGGGCATCAGGTGACCATCACCGTGAGCCATCCCGACTACATCAATCTCTCCCGGCTCTACCGGGGGCGACTGGCAAACTTGACCGAACTCCCAGAACACCTGACCAAGCTGCGCCAGCGCCACAACGTGCCTGGCACTATCATCCACACCCAGTTGAGGTATCGCTAATTATGACCACAACCCATCCCACATGCTCTGCTACACAGCAACCTGAGGTCCCAGCTCTCACACCGCTCCCCAGCAGATGCTGGGGTCTGCCGCGTGATATCTCTCCATGCTTTGGCGCTCGTCTGATACAGAGTCGCTACCGACTCGATTTTCTACCCGATCGAGCCAGTCTGAGCGGTGAGTGGAGTGAGGTGCAGATAGCCAAGCTCGACCTGGCTTTCCCGGAAATCATCAAGGCACTGGAAGCCAAGCTGCTGACCGGCGAACTGGATGCCCAACGTCAGCACTGTATCACTATCCAGCACGGCGGTTTCTCCTGCGAAGCCGATACCTTGGGTAGCCACGGCTATGTCTATGTGGCGCTTTACTCCGCCCTCACTATTTAGGAGGAAGTGGGAAGGCTGTGCAAGCAGCCTTCTCACATTTTCGATGTTAATCAGATGGCGTCAGTTACCTGAACGTGGGTCATTTTTCCGGTATGATGCACATCATTTTCATTAGAAGTTCCGCCTCCTAACTTGCGAGGCGACACACAGGAATCACAGCATGACAAGCATTCAACAACGCGCCGCCCTGCAACGTCAGATCTGGGCCATTGCCAACGAGGTACGCGGTGCTGTCGATGGATGGGATTTTAAGCAGTATGTACTGGGTGCCCTGTTCTATCGCTTTATCAGCGAGAACTTTGCCAGTTACATCGAAGGCGGTGATGACAGCGTCAACTACGCAGAAATACCCGATAGCGTGATCACTCCGGAAATCAAAGAGGATGCCATCAAGACCAAGGGCTACTTTATCCGCCCCAGCGATCTTTTCGTGAATGTGGCCAAAAATGCCAATAGCAACGACAGCCTCAATACCGATCTTGCCCACATCTTTGCTGACATTGAAGCATCGGCTAACGGTTACCCGTCAGAGCGAGACATCAAAGGACTGTTCGCTGACTTCGATACCACAAGCAACCGCTTGGGTAACACGGTAAAAGATAAAAACGCCCGTTTGGCTGCTGTGCTTAATGGCGTGGCCAAGCTGGATCTTGGTGATTTTGAAGAGAATGATATCGATCTCTTCGGCGATGCCTACGAGTTCCTTATTTCCAACTATGCTGCCAACGCCGGTAAATCCGGTGGTGAGTTCTTCACCCCCCAGCATGTATCCAAGTTAATCGCTCAGCTTGCCATGCATGGCCAAAGTAGCGTCAACAAAATTTACGACCCGGCTTGCGGCTCCGGCTCGCTGCTCTTGCAAGCCAAAAAGCACTTTGACGCCCATATCATCGAAGATGGCTTCTTCGGGCAAGAGCTCAACCACACTACCTACAACTTGGCGCGGATGAACATGTTCTTGCACAACATCAACTACGACAAGTTCAACATCCAACTCGGCGATACGCTGCGCGAACCCCACTTTGGCGACGACAAGCCGTTTGATGCCATCGTTTCCAATCCTCCCTATTCGGTGAAGTGGATAGGTTCGGATGACCCGACACTGATCAACGATGACCGTTTTGCCCCCGCTGGCGTGCTCGCCCCCAAATCCAAAGCCGATTTTGCCTTCGTGCTGCATGCGCTCAGCTACCTCTCCGCCAAAGGCCGCGCCGCCATCGTCTGCTTCCCCGGCATCTTCTACCGTGGCGGGGCCGAGCAAAAGATCCGGCAATATCTGGTGGACAACAACTATGTGGAAACGGTGGTCTCGCTGGCACCCAATCTGTTTTACGGCACCACCATCGCCGTGAACATTCTGGTATTGGCCAAAAACAAAAAAGAGACAACCATCCAGTTTATAGATGCTAGCGGTCCGGACTATTTCAAAAAAGAGACTAATAACAACGTGCTGCTGGACAGGCACATCGAGCAAATCATGGAGGTGTTCGACAGCAAGGCCAATGTCGATCACTTCGCCAAATCGGTGCCCCTTGAGCAAGTTGCCACCAACGATTACAACCTCTCCGTCAGCAGCTATGTGGAAGCGAAAGACAACCGTGAAGTGGTGGATATCAGCCAGCTCAATATCGAACTGAAAACCACGGTTGCCAACATTGATAAACTGCGCAAAGAAATTGATACCATTGTTGCCAAAATCGAAGGGACGACGATTGAAGAAACACCGACCGAGGGCATGGAAAGCGAAGGAGAGGTAGCATGATGTTAGAAAATAAATTAAACATCACCAATCAGGTTGAACTTGCCAAAGCTGAGGAGAAAATCAGTAAGCAAAAGGCTAAGCTACTTTTCGACTCTGGCGACATTAACAAGGCTGATGTTGGAACGTTTTCCGGGCTTAGCTTTATTCATGGCTATCTGTTTGGTGACATCTATCACTTCGCTGGTAACATCCGTGACGTCAATATCGCCAAGGGTAATTTTCGTTTTGCACCACTGATGTATTTGGACGTATCGCTAAAGCATATCGATGGCATGCCACAAAGTACCTTTGATGAAATTATCGAAAAATATGTCGAAATGAACATCGCCCACCCATTTCGTGAAGGCAATGGCCGTGCTACGCGTATCTGGCTAGACCTGATGCTCAAAGCCGCGCTTAAACAAGTAGTGGATTGGAACTTGGTGGATAAGGAAGAGTATCTTTCTGCGATGCAGCGCAGCGTAGTGAAAGACCTGGAAATAAAGGCGCTGCTTAAACAAGCGCTCACCAGTCAGATTGATGACCGCGCCTTGTTCATGAAGGGTATTGATGTCAGCTATTACTACGAAGGTTATAGCGAATTCAAGACAGAGGAGCTGTAATCATGAGCCATGTGGACTTTATCGAAAAGTTGCTAAATGGTGTTAATGTTGAATGGAAAACACTAGGAGATATTGGCGAGCTAATTCGTGGCAATGGATTGCCAAAATCGGATTTTACAGCCTCAGGGGTCCCTGCCATTCATTACGGGCAAATTTACACTCTCTACGGGCTTTCAACAGAAACGACTAAATCCTTTGTTTCTCATGAGACAGCAAAAAAACTAAAAATAGTAAATGATGGAGATGTTGTAATTACCAACACTAGTGAAAATTTTACTGATGTGGGTAAGGCATTAGTCTATTTAGGTAAAAAACCAGCTGTTACTGGTGGTCATGCAACTATTTTCAAACCAAGTAATGGTATCCTCGGGAAATATTTTGCTTATTTTACTCAAACGGCTACATTTGCAAACGAAAAAAGAAAGTATGCAAAAGGAACAAAAGTAATTGACGTATCAGCCACTGACATGGCAAAAATTCAAGTTCCCATCCCTTGCCCAGACAACCCGAAAAAATCGCTGAAAATCCAAACTGAAATCGTGCATATTTTGGACGCATTTACTGCGCTTACCACCGAGCTTACCACCGAGCTTACCACCGAGCTTACTGCACGGAAAAAGCAATACAGCCACTACCGCGACCAGTTGTTAAGTTTTGAAGAGGGTGAGGTGGAGTGGAAGACGTTGGGGGATGTGTGCGACTTCAAAAATGGATTCGCTTTTAAAAGCAATCTATTCAAAGAAACAGGACTGCCAATCGTAAGAATAACCAACATAAATGGTTCAGGCGTCGACATGGCGGATGTTAAGTATTTCGATCCGTCTGACTATAAAGAAAACACCCTAAGCTACGTGATCGACAGTGGTGACATTTTGATAGCAATGTCTGGCGCAACCACTGGGAAAATCGGCTGCTTTAACAGCAATAGAACTGCCTACCTGAACCAGCGAGTAGGGAAATTCATATCCAAAAGCAACGCTCTAAACAATCGCTATTTGTATCATTTTTTACTTTCAAAGACCGATGCAATATATGTTCTAGCTGGCGGTGGCGCACAGCCAAATCTAAGCTCCAAGGCGCTTATGGAAAAGATTTTGATTCCAATACCGTATGCAAACGATTCCACCAAGTCGACTGCGGAACAGAAAAGAATCGCAAACATCCTGGATAAGCTAGACACGCTGACAAACTCCATCACGGAAGGTTTGCCGCGTGAAATCGAGCTGCGCCAGAAGCAATACGAATACTATCGCGATTTGCTGTTAAGTTTCCCCAAGACAACAGCAGAGCCCGCACCTGCTGCTGTGGAGAAATAACATGGACAAGATAGCTCAAGTCAAGCAACTGGTCAGCGAGATCAACCGCTTGCATCGTGATTTTTCGAATGACTTTTTCGAGACCGGAAAAATCGAAAAGATCAAGCTGTCCAGAACCATCAAGCATGTGCCGCCCGCGCATATTTACCGCTACCGCCTCGCCCTGCACGAGAGCGTCAACGATTACCTGATGACGGCGGAGATCGACATCAAGTACTTTTACCGCGTGAAGACGCGGGAAAGCATTGACGACAAGATCGGGCGTTTCGCCAGCCGCGAAGACCAATACCCGGTCAACAACTGGCTGAATGATATTTTTGGCGCCAGGATCATTCTGTCCGCCACTGAAATCGAAACCGTACTGGATTTACTGGATGCATGGCAGGATGAACTAGGCCTGAAAAACTGGTATTTGCGCGACAAGGCCGGCTATCGCGGCCTGCATGTGTACTTCAAGAACAAGAGCAATTACTTTTTCCCGTGGGAGCTGCAAATCTGGGATGCGGCAGATATTCAAAGCAATATCGACAACCACGAGAAGTTCAAGCGCCTGTTCATGTGATTTTTTGCCACGGCCATTCAAAAACCAACAAGCTGTGGCGCATCGAATCCGGCTTTAACCATGAAGCCCACAAGGCCGGCAAAACAAGGGTGAAACAGCATGAGCGACTACAAGACCATCGCCGAATCGAAAAATTTTATTGTGCTTGAGAAGTACAGCAAGGACTGGAAGGTGGCAGACAGCTACCAGAGCGAGAACGATCTGGAGTGCGAGCTGATTCAGGATCTGCAAAACCAGGGCTATGAATACCTGGCCGGCCTGAATTCTGCACAAGCCTTGCTGGCCAATGTGCGCGTGCAGCTGCAAACCCTCAATCACGTGCAGTTTCTTGATGCCGAGTGGCAGCGCTTTGTGGAAACCTTTCTGGATACACCCAGCGACAGCATTGTCGACAAGACCCGCAAGATTCACGACAACTATATCCACGACTTTGTGTTCGACGATGGCCGTATCCAGAACATCTACTTGCTGGACAAAAAGAACATCGCCCGCAACAAGGTACAGGTGATCCGCCAGTTCGAGCAGACCGGCAGCCACGCCAACCGCTACGACGTGACGATTCTGGTCAACGGCCTGCCGCTGGTGCAGGTGGAGCTAAAAAAGCGCGGCGTAGCGATCCGCGAGGCCTTTAATCAGGTACACCGCTACAGCAAAGAAAGCTTCAACAGCCAGCACTCCTTGTTCAAGTATCTGCAGCTGTTTGTGATCTCCAACGGCACTGACAGCCGCTATTTCGCCAATACCACCGTGCGCAACAAGCACAGCTTCGACTTCACCATGAACTGGGCGAAGGCGGATAACAGCCTGATCAAGGATCTGAAAGACTTTACCGCCACCTTCTTCCAGAAGCACACCCTGCTGAATGTGCTGCTGCACTATTCGGTGTTTGATGTCAGCCATACGCTGCTGGTGATGCGCCCCTACCAGATTGCCGCTACCGAACGCATTTTGTGGAAAATCAAAAGCAGCCACCAGGCTAAAAACTGGAGCAATACCGACAGCGGCGGCTTTATCTGGCACACCACCGGCTCGGGCAAGACGCTGACCAGCTTCAAGGCGGCGCGGCTGGCGACCGAACTGGACTTTATCGACAAAGTGTTTTTCGTGGTGGACCGCAAGGATCTGGATTACCAGACCATGAAGGAATACCAGCGCTTTTCGCCGGACAGCGTGAATGGCTCGGACAGTACCGCCGGCCTTAAGCGCAACCTGGAGAAAGACGACAACAAGATCGTCGTCACCACCATCCAGAAGCTCAACAACCTGATGAAGAGCGAGGCGGACTTGCCCATCTACGGCAAGCAAGTGGTGTTCATCTTCGACGAGTGTCACCGCAGCCAGTTTGGCGAGGCGCAGAAGAACCTGAAGAAGAAGTTCAAGAAGTTCTGCCAGTTTGGTTTCACCGGCACGCCCATCTTCCCCGAGAACGCCTTGGGCGCAGAGACCACGGCCAGCGTGTTTGGCCACGAGCTGCATTCGTACGTGATCACCGATGCGATCCGCGACGAGAAGGTGTTGAAGTTCAAGGTGGACTACAACGATGTGCGCCCGCAGTTCAAGGCCATCGAGACCGAGCAGGACGAGAAGAAGATCAGTGCAGCCGAGAACAAGCAAGCCCTGCTGCACCCGCAACGTATCCGCGAGATCAGCCAGTACATCCTGACCAACTTCCGGCAAAAGACCCACCGCCTGCACGCTGGCAACAAGGGTTTCAACGCGATGTTTGCCGTCAGCAGTGTGGATGCTGCCAAGCTCTACTACGAGTGTTTCAGGGAACTGCAGAAGAACAGCGACAAGCCGCTTAAAGTGGCGACCATCTTCTCGTTCGCCGCCAACGAGGAACAGGACGCGATTGGCGACATCCAGGACGAGGGCTTTGACGTGTCTGCCATGAACAGCAGCGCCAAGGAGTTCCTGAGTGCGGCCATCGACGACTACAACGCGCTGTTCAAGACCAACTTCAGCGTGGACAGCAACGGCTTTCAGAACTACTACCGCGACCTGGCCAAGCAGGTGAAGGCCAAGGAAATTGACTTGCTCATCGTGGTGGGCATGTTCCTGACCGGCTTTGATGCCCCCACGCTGAACACTCTGTTTGTAGACAAGAACCTGCGCTACCACGGACTGATGCAGGCTTACTCCCGCACCAACCGCATTTTTGACGCTACCAAAACCTTCGGCAACATCGTTACCTTCCGCGACCTTGAGCAGGCAACCATCGATGCCATCACCCTGTTCGGAGACAAGAACACCAGGAACGTGGTGCTGGAGAAAAGCTACAAGGAGTACATGGAGGGGTTCACCGATGTGGCGACCGGTGAGGCGCGGCGTGGCTTCATGGAGGTGGTGAAGGAACTGGAAGAGCGCTTCCCCGATCCGGCGGCAATTGAAAAGGAAGCCGACAAGAAGGCCTTTGCCAAGCTGTTTGGCGAGTACCTGCGTATCGAGAACGTCCTGCAGAACTATGACGAGTTCGCCAGTCTGAAAGAGCTTCAGAGTGTTGACCTGACGGATGCCGCTGCGGTGGAGGAGTTCAAGGCCAAGCACTATTTGAGTGATGAAGATCTGACGGCACTGCAAGCCATCACGCTCCCCGCAGAACGGAAAATTCAAGACTATCGCTCCACCTACAACGACGTGCGCGACTGGCTGCGCCGCGAGAAGTCAGGGGCCGAAAAGGAAAAGACGACCATCGACTGGGACGACGTGGTCTTTGAGGTGGATCTGCTCAAGTCGCAGGAAATCAACCTGGACTACATCCTGGAGTTGATCTTCGAGCACAACAAGAAGACCAAGAGTAAGTCAGCGCTGGTGGATGAGGTGCGGCGCGTGATTCGTGCCAGCCTTGGCAACCGCGCCAAGGAGGGCCTGGTGGTCGATTTCATCAATCAGACCGACCTGGACCAGATTGGCGACAAGGCCAGCGTGATCGACGCATTCTTCACCTTTGCCCAAGCGGAACAGCAGCGTGAAGCGCAGGAATTGATCACCACCGAGGAGCTCAACGTTGATGCCGCCAAGCGCTACATAGCCACCTCACTCAAGCGCGAGTTCGCCAGCGAGAACGGAACCGAACTCAACGCAGTCCTGCCCAAGATGAGCCCGCTAAACCCGCAATATCTGACCAAAAAACAGAGCGTTTTCCAGAAAATCTCGGCGTTTATTGAGAAATTCAAAGGGGTTGGTGGTGACATTTAGTCAATATTCTACTCCATGCCCAAACGGATGGATTACTGGAGTTGGTAAAAATGCAATCGTTTGAAATTTTGAGTGATGAAGAGTTCGATGAGCTGGAAGCGCTGTTGGAGCGCTACGGCAGTGAAAACAGCATAGCCTCCATGTCGATGCTCGATGGCTTTTTGACAGCTGTGGTCTCTGGCCCTCACCTCATCATGCCGAGCACCTGGCTCCACGCGATCTGGGGTGGTGAGCAGGATCAACCCGAGTGGCAAAGCGAAGCTGAGCTGGAGCGCTTTATCGACCTAGTGATGCGCCACAGCAACGACATTGCGACCACTCTGACCTATGCGGCAGAAGACTATTTCCCGGTGGCACCGGAGTTTGAACGACACGGTGAGTGGGTTCCGCTGATCCACGACTGGTGTGGGGGTTACCTGGGGGCGATTGAATTGGCACCATGGCCAACGCTACCGGCTCCGGAAGCTGCTGCACTGGCGATGATAGCTGAACCGCTGGAGAAGATGCCTACATCGTTGGAAGCGCTCAGCAATGAACACTTGCAAGAGCAAGCCACCAAGGCCCGCTTTGCTGCTCGTATCCTGCACGCCCACTTTTTGGCGCAACGAAGTGAACGCCCGGCACGTTCTCAACCAGTGGTGGCACCCATCAAGATTGGCCGCAACGAGCCGTGCCCCTGTGGCAGCGGCAAGAAGTACAAGCAGTGCTGTTTGCACTGACCAACACAATAGATAGCAAGAGAGGGCCATTGGCCCTCTCTTGCTTTGGTTAAACTGAAAGGAGTAACGACGATGACCTGTCCAAAGAAATGCTATCGAGGAGCAGGACAGCCAACACCTAATGGCATACTCACTGGCATACCAAAAATCACAGATACAAAAAAGCCCAACCGAATCAATCAGTTGGGCCATATAGATGGCGGAGGAGGTGGGATTTGAACCCACGGATGGTCGCCCATCGCCGGTTTTCAAGACCGGTGCATTCAGCCGCTCTGCCACCCCTCCGCAGCAGTGCGACGCATATTACCCATGCCCCCAGCCCTTGTAAATCCCCACTCCGTTTGTTTGCCCATTTATTGGGCTATCTGGCGCACAAAACCGGCAAAACCGCTGCAAACCGTGCTTTTTCAAGCGGATGGCTTGACTTGAAAACAGACTCACCCACTATAGGGGCCACCACCACATCCCCAGCAAGATGGACTTATGAGAATCAAACATGCCCTGTTCGCCGCCCTGACCGGCGCGACCCTGCTTGCGGCGCCCGTGCAGGCGAGCGAGCTGACCAAGAGCGATGTCGAGCAGATCGTGCGCGACTATCTGGTCAAGAATCCGGAGATCCTGGTCGAGATGTCCAACGCCCTGCGTGCCAAGCAGGAGAGCCAGCAGGCCGAGAACGACAAGACGCTGATAGAAGCCCATGCCAAGCAGCTCTTCGCCAACCAGGATCCCGAGAGCGGCAATCCCAAGGGCAGCCTGACGGTGGTGGAGTTCTTCGACTACAACTGCGGCTACTGCAAGCGCGCTCATCCCCTCATTCAGCAACTGCTCTCTGAGGACAAGGAGATCCGCTACATCTACAAGCAGTTCCCCATCCTGAGCGAAACCTCCTACTACGCCGCCCGCGCGGCGCTGGCGGTGAAGCTCGGCCAGCCCGACAAATACCAGGCCTTCCACGACAAGCTGTACGCCCATCAGGGGCCCCTCTCCGATGAAGCCCAGGTGAAAGACGTCGCCAGGGCCGCCGGCGTGGACTGGAGCAAGGTAGAGGCGAAGATCAAGGACGGCAGCATCGATCAGAATCTGGGTACCAACCGGGCGCTGGCCGAAGCCATGGCCATTTCCGGCACCCCGGCCTTCATCATCGGCGATCAGATCCTGCGCGGCGCACCGCGGGATCTGGCCAGCCTCAAGGCCATCATCAAGGATGTCCGCGCCGGCAAGAGCATCCAGTAACCCGCGCGTTGTTCATGAAAAAACGCCCCGGCATGCCGGGGCGTTTTGCTATTCAGGCTGCAAACCATCAGGTCGCGAGAAGCTGTCAGCAAGGCGAAGAGCAGCGCATGACCCTTGATCACGGCTTCGCAGCAGGGCCATAACCGTTCGGGTTCTGGCTTTGCCAGCGCCAGGTATCGATCATCATCTGCTCCAGCCCCCGCTCGGCCTGCCAGCCCAGCTCATCACGGGCCAGAGCCGGTTCAGCCCAGCACTCGGCGATGTCGCCGGGGCGACGGGGCTTGATCTGGTAGGGAATGGCACGGCCGCTGGCCGCCTCGAACGCCTTGATCATCTCCAGCACCGAGTAGCCCTGACCGGTGCCGAGGTTATAGGTGAAGACCCCGGTGTCGCCCTCGATGCGGGCCAGCGCCTTGAGGTGGCCGATGGCGAGATCCACCACGTGGATGTAGTCGCGCACCCCGGTGCCGTCCGGCGTCGGATAGTCGTTGCCAAAGACCCCCAGCTCCTTGAGCTTGCCCACTCCCACCTGACTGATGTAAGGCAGCAGGTTGTTGGGGATGCCGTTGGGATCTTCACCGATGAGGCCGCTCTCATGAGCCCCCACCGGGTTGAAGTAGCGTAGCAGCACGATGGCCCAGCGGGGATCGGATTTGGAGAGGTCACGCAGGATCTCTTCGACCATCAGCTTGGAGCGGCCATAGGGGTTGGTGGCGCTGGTGGGGAAATCTTCCCGCAGGGGTACCGAGGCCGGATCCCCATAAACGGTGGCCGAGGAGCTGAACACCAGCCGGAACACGCCGGCCCTGGCCATCTCTTCGCACAGCACCAGGGTGCCGGTCACGTTGTTCTGATAGTAGGTGAGCGGGATCTGGCCGGATTCCCCCACCGCCTTGAGGCCGGCGAAGTGGATCACGGATGCTATCCTGTGTTCGGCAAACAGCCGTTGCAGGCAGGCTCTGTCCAGAATGTCCCCTTCCACGAAGGTGACCGGCTTGCCGGTAATCCGCTCTACCCGCTTGAGAGACTCGGGGGAAGCGTTGGAGAGGTTGTCCAGTACTACGACCTGCTGCCCGACGTTCAAGAGTTCAACCAGGGTATGGGAGCCGATATAGCCGGCGCCCCCTGTGACCAGAATTGTCATTTTGTATCCCGTGTTCGACTGAAACTGGAGCTGAGTCTACCCGCCCGGCCCCGTTGCGAAAAGAGCGGGATGCTCATGGCCCCCTCAATAGTCGACGCTGACATCCCCGCTGGCGGTGCAGGAACAGGCCAGCGCCACCCCGTTCTCGAGATCTTGCGCGCTCAAGGTCATCACGCTCTGGCGCTCGATTTCGCCTTCCGTGGTGCAGCGACAGGCGCCGCACACCCCGGCGCGGCAAGCGGCCATCATGGTTTCCCCCGCCCCCTCCAGCGCCGCCAGCAGGGTCTGGCCAGGCAGTATCTTCACCTTCTTGCCGCTCTTTTTGAGGGTCAGCCAGAAGTGGTCGCTATCGGCCGCAACTGGCGCCGCACCCGATGTAACAGCAGGCAGGCCGAACGACTCCTGATGCAACTGCGCTGCCGGCAATCCCAGCTCCGCCAGCATGGTACAGACTGCGGTCATGTAGGGGGCAGGCCCGCACAGATAGACATGGCGGCTCAAGAGATCCGGCGCCAATTCCTTGAGCATCCCCGGTGTGAGCCGGCCAACCCAGGGATGAGCCGTTGGCGCCTCTTCCCCTACTTTCTCCAGCACTAAAGCATGGCGCACACCGGCATGAGCCTCAGCCAGCGAAGCCAGTTCCCTTGCGAAGATCACATCCCCGGGGGTTCTGGCGCTGTGAATAAAGCGGATGTCTGCATCCGGCCGTTCGGCCAGCTCGTCCCGCAGCATGGCCCACATGGGGGTGATGCCGGAGCCGGCGCTGAGCAGCAGCGGCCGCTCGCAGGGGAGAGCGGTCAGGTGAAAATCGCCGAAGGGGCCGTCTACCCGGATCTCGTCCCCCACTTGCAGGCTCTGATGCAGATGGTGAGAGACCAGCCCCACATCCTTGATGGTGACCTGCCAGAAAGGATCCTGCGGGCTGGAGGAGAGGGTGTAGGCGCGGCAGTGAGGCTGGCCGTCAATCATCGTGTGCAGGGTGACGCACTGGCCAGCCAGCACGGAGGGCAGGTCGCCAGCCAGGGGTTCAAATTGCCAGCTCGCCACGTCGTGGGTCTCTGCCCGGCGGGCTATACAGCGCAGGCTCAAAGAGGTGGAGGTCATCGCAAGGCTCCTCTTGCTCGGAAATAGCGTTGAAAAAAGGCGAGCCATCAGGCTCGCCAAAGGCTTACAACATGCTGAGCGTGTAAGGCTGTATCTTTGCTCAGGCCGCCAGGATCTCGGCGAGATCCGCGTCTGCCGTGGTGGTTCCTTTCAGGCCGAACTGCTCCTCCAGCACCTTGAGCAGGGCCGGGGTGAGGAAGGCCGGGGCGGTCGGGCCGGTGCGGATGTCCTTCACGCCGAGCGCCAGCAGGGTGAGCAAAATGACGATGGCTTTTTGCTCGAACCAGGAGAGCACCAGGGTCAGCGGCAGATCGTTGACGCCGCACTCGAACGCGTCGGCGAGCGCCAGGGCCAGTTGGATGGCGGAGTAGGCATCGTTGCACTGACCCACATCCAGCAGACGGGGAATGCCGCCGATGTCGCCGAAGTCGAGCTTGTTGAACTTGTACTTGCCGCAGCCCAGGGTCAGCAGCAGGCTATCCTGCGGGATCGCCCTGGCAAACTCGGTGTAGTAGGCGCGCTCGGCACGGTCACCGTCACATCCCCCCACCAGGAAGAAGTGGCTGATTTCGCCAGCCTTGACCTTGTCGATCACCGCCGGGGCAGCCTGCATCAGGGCGTTGCGGGCAAAACCGATGGTGATGAAGTGCTCCAGCTCAACGTGCTTGAAGCCTTCCAGCGCTTGTGCCTTGGCGATCACGGCAGAGAAATCTTCCCCTTCCAGGTGGATCACGCCCGGCCAGCCGACGATGGAGCGGGTGAAGATGCGATCGCTGTAGTTGCCCACGTTCGGGTCGATGATGCAGTTGGAGGTCATCACCACGGCGCCCGGGAAGTTGGCAAACTCCTTCTGCTGGTTCTGCCAGGCGGAGCCGTAGTTGCCCACCAGGTGCGGGTACTGCTTGAAGAAGGGGTAGGCCAGGGCCGGCAGCATCTCGCCATGGGTGTAGACGTTGATGCCAGTGCCCCTGGTCTGCTCCAGGATGAGCTTGAGATCCACCATGTCGTGGCCGGAGACCAGAATGCACTTGCCCGGTACCGGAGTGACGCGTACCTGGGTCGGCTCGGGGTGGCCGAAGGCGGTGGTTTCACCGAGATCCAGCATCTCCATGATCTTGAAGTTGAGCAGGCCAATGTCCATGGCGCACTTGAACAGGGGATCCAGATCGCAGGGATCCGTACCGAGCCAGCTCATGATGCGATGGAATTCGGCGGCTACCCCGGCATCCTGCTGATCCAGCACCCGGGCGTGCTCCATGTAGGCGGCGGCACCCTTGAGGCCGTAGAGGCAGAGCAGGCGCAGCCCCATGATGTCTTCGTTGACTTCGTTCTTGCCGCGGTTGACCGCGGTCTGCGGCGCCTGGGCCAGCTGGGCCAGCAGATCGGCACCCGGCTCGAAACGGGCGGCAGCGGGCAGTGCATCGGCCTGCACCGCCAGCGGTGCCAGCTTGGCGGCCAGCTGCTGACGATAGCTCAGCGCCTGGTTGACGTAGGCGACGATGCGAGCGGAGTCGAAGTTGACGTTGGTGAGGGTGGCAAAGAACGCCTTGGGCACGAAAGCGTCTATTTCGCTGTCGACGATGCCGTGCTCGCGGGCCGCCAGGGCCCAGGCGCTGAGCCCTTGCAGGGTATAGATCAGCACATCCTGCAGATCAGAAGTTTCAGCCGTCTTGCCGCACATGCCTTGTGCATAGGCGCAGCCGTTGCCTGCCGGGGTACGAATTGTCTGTTCACATTGCACACAAAACATCATGCCTCTCCTAATTGGACATTTCAGTTGTCTGTTTTGTGGCGATTCTATTCCCCTCCTGGAAAACTTAATAGGCATTCAATTTACCAATTAACATTTCATTGATGTAGATCAAATAGAAAAAAGCCGCCCAAATCGGGCGGCAAGCGGGTGGGAAATCAAGGAGAGACAACTCGGGTTTGCAACAACAGGGGCAATGATACGGGCCGGGGCATGGGCAGCTGGCCCCAGGTTTATCAGGCCAGATAGGCGCGCAGCATCCAGACCAGTTTCTCCTGCTGCTGCACATAGTCGGAGAGGATGGATGCAGTCCCTTCATCACCGGCATCGGCGGCCTGACCCAGGATGCGGCGCTGGGCAACCAGCAGTTCGCGGAAGCTCGCCAGCAGGGATTCCACGCAGGCACGACCGTCATGCAGCCCCTTCTGCTCGGGGATGGCGGACACCTGGATGTAGTCGCTGAAACTGTGCAGGGGCACCCCATCCAGGGTCAGAATGCGTTCGGCCAGGGCATCGACTTTCAGCAGCAGGTCGTTGTAGATCTCTTCGAATTTCAGGTGCAGCTCGAAGAACTGGTTGCCGCGGATGTTCCAGTGGAAGCCACGGACGTTCATGTAGAGGATCTGGTAGCTGGCCAGCAGCTTGTTGAGCTCGGCGGCCAGGGCTTGTGATTGTACGGTATCAAGACCAATGGGGCTCTTCATGATTCACCTCCAGGTGGTAAGCATTATCGGGAACGGAGCCAGCTTATCCAGAAGCAGACTCAAAGGACAATTGTTTGTGCCTTGCCGATCCATAGCCAATGGCT
Organism: Aeromonas sp. QDB14; assembly: GCF_027707845.1. NCBI lineage: Bacteria > Pseudomonadati > Pseudomonadota > Gammaproteobacteria > Aeromonadales > Aeromonadaceae > Aeromonas > Aeromonas sp. QDB14. The sequence goes on from NZ_JAPCJD010000005.1 coordinate 50,695, forward strand.
ATTGTCGGCAAAAAATGCACCGGCTTTCATTGCTCAAGCCGTTCGATATAGAGGATCACCTCGCCGAGGTGAATGCCGAACTTGCTGATCTTCGCGCGGTTGATCAGGCGATCGTCGTCCAGCAGATACATCCAGTCATCGAAGCTCACCCTCACCACGCTCTCATCCGGCAGTGCCAGATCGAGTTGATAACGCCAATTGAGGGCAAAGCCCTCTGTCTTGCCTACCGCCTCCCCCACCACGTCTGAAGCCGTGCCGCGCCAGTGGCCATCCGCCCCCTTGCTCAAAAACCAGGTGCGGGTCTGCCGACGGCCATCATCGAAGTAAAACTGCTCGAACAGCTCCCCCTTGCCCTCTCGCCAGTGCCCCTGCATCTCGACCCGAAAGCGACTGGTCACTTCGCCGCTGCGGTCCGTCACCAGGCCGTGGGCCACCAGCTTGCCATTGAAGAAACGGGCGAGATCCCAGCCCGGCCGGGAGCCGCGATAATCGTCAAGACCCGCGCCGCAACCAGAAAGCCACAGCAGGGGCAGCAACCAGGCAAGACGCCACCAGGAAGAGAACTTCATGGAATACTCCATCAGGATTGGCCGCGCAGGCGGCGGGTCAGAGCGGGATCCCGGCTGTCGTCAGTCAGCCAGATAGCAAGAAACGCGGGGGCGAAGGCGGGATCATCAAGAGAGCCAAGGAGGCGATCTCGCAACCAGAAGTGGCCCGTGCCTTGCTCGTCCACATAAAAAACCAGCTTGTCGCCGGGGGCGACATCCGGCCAGAACGTGGCCAGTCGAGCCAGCCAGCGTTGGCGCTCACTCTCGCTGCCAAGGCCGAGCCGCTGCCACTCGGCGGCGGTCGCCTCCAGCAGATCCTGGCGCTCGATGGCCCTCGCGTAGGTAATGCTGAGGGCCTGCGGGTAGCGCCCCGGCTGATAGCGGCCGCTCTCGCTGTAGAGGGTGGCGTCATAGAGCTTGAACCAGAGCCAGCGCATCTCCCCCTGTCCCACGGTTCGCAGCCCCTGCCAGGGGGCGGCAACACTCTGGGCGGTCGCAAGCAGTGGCAGGCTCAAGGCCGCCAGCAGCAGGCTAGTTCCACCCCATGTGCCAACGGGCGGGATCCTCCAGTTCATGCCAGTCCATCTCCTGTTCCTGCAGGGTGTTGATATCCTGCATCACCACGCTCGCCAGATGCCCCTGGGCATCGCGCTGGCAGGCCACCACCAGGTAGAAACGCTCGGCCAGCTCGCACTGGCCATCCCTGGTCCACTTGGAAAACAACAAGGTGTCGGTCGAAAAGGTGTTCATCTCGTCTCACCCTCCAGCTTGACCGTTACCCACAGGAGTACGGGTAACCACCACATCCAGATCACCGCCAGCAGCACTGCGCTTGTCCAGATGCCCCAGGGTAAGTTTACTGCCCCCATGGCGGCCCCCGCCATATAGGAGGAGGCGCCCCCTACCATGCCGAACAGCCCCTGTTGCCAGCGCGGCAAGAGGCGAAGCCAGGGAAGGCCGTGGGAGAGGGTCAGGGCGAAACCGCACCAGAGCAGCAACAGCCAGAGCGGAAAACCGGACGGAAAGTGAAACAGGCCGAGGCGCCAGAGCAGGATGTCGAGCAGGCAGCCTGCCAGGGCGACCGGGATGATGCGCCAGTCCTGCCCGCGGCGGGGGGAGAAGATGAAATGGAGCAGCAGCATCCCGAGCAGCGGGCCCGGTTGCTGCCATCTCACCGCCAGCAACCAGTAGAGGTTGAATCCCAGCAGGTGGGCCCACTGCCACATGATCAGCGACCGTGTGCCGGCAAGTCCCCGGACCAGCCATGGGGCCCCGGCTTGGCGGCCTCCAGTTGCACCAGGCTGATGGCCCGCTCCCAGAATCCCCCTTCACAGTAGGCGAAATAGAAGTGCCAGAGCCGGATGAAATCCTGGCTGTAACCGAGCTTGGGCAGCTCTGGGGCCAGCGCCAGGAAGCGTTCGCACCAGTGGGCCAGGGTACGGGCATAGTGGTGGCCGTGATCGTGCAGCCGTACCAGCTGCATGTCGGTCTCCCGCGCCAGCAGACCCGCCATCTGGGAGACGCAGGGCAGGCAGCCTCCCGGGAAGATGTAGCGCTGGATGAAGTCCACCCCGCGCAGATACTGGGCGTGACGCTGATCGGCGATGGTGATGGCCTGGATCAGCAGGCGTCCGCCGGGCTTGAGCAGGCGCGACAACTGGCGGAAATAGTCTGGCAGGAAGGCGTGCCCCACCGCCTCGATCATCTCGATGGAGACCAGCTTGTCATAGCGTCCCTCCAGCTTGCGGTAATCCTCCAGCAGCAAGGTGATGCGATCCCCCAGCCCCTCCCGCTCGATCCACGCCTTGGCATAGTCGTGCTGGGCCCGGGAGATGGTCGTGGTGGTGACCCGGCAGCCGTAGTGACGGGCCGCATAGACGGCGAGACCGCCCCAGCCGGTGCCTATCTCCAGCAGGTGGTCGTCCGGCCCAAGCTCAAGCCGCTCACAGATGGTGCGCAGCTTGGCCTGCTGCCCCTCCTCCAGGGTGGCATCCGGGTGGGGATAGATGGCGCTCGAATACTGCATGTGATCGTCGAGAAAGCCCTGATAGAGGGTGTTGCCAAGGTCATAGTGGGCGGCGATGTTGGCACGCGAACCGGTCAGGGTATTGCGATTGAACCAGTGGCGCACCTTGTTGAACGGGAAGCTGAGCCAGCCGAGGCGCCGTTCCAGGGCGTCGAGCAGCGGCAGATTGCGGGCCAGCAGGCGCACCAGTGCCACCGGCTCCGGGCTGGTCCAGAGACCCTCCACCCAGGTCTCTCCTGCGGCGATGCTGCCCCCCAGCAGCAGGCGGCGATAAAACGCCGGATCCTGCACCACCAGCTCGGCATGCAGGTCGCTGCCCGCCTTGCCGAAGCGGTGGCACTCGCTGCCGTCGTGAAGCACCAGTTGACCCTGCTCAAGGCGTGCCAGCAATTTGAGCAGCAGTTGCTTGGCCCCCTTGTCGATGAAAGAGGCAGAGAGGGTTGATTGAGCAAGTTCCATTAGCGGCTCTCCGAATGGGTCAAGAGTGGGGTCGTTCGGTTGGGATGAACCCGCACCATGGGCTGCTGACAACACCAGGAAGCGGAATTAAACGGGTGTGTCGGCGTCATGGGCGGCTCTCCGGATGGGTGAAGACGGGGGTGCGTTTGATAAAAAGGCGCAGGGCCTGCCAGTAGATCCCGAGCAGCACCTTCAGGGTCATCCAGGGCCAGCGAGCCAGCAGCGCCGCCAGCCCCTTGCGCGACAGCGGCGCGCGGCGCAGGGCCAGGGTGGCGTCAAACAGCTTGCTCTCACCGGATACGGGGTGGCTCTCGATATGGATCAGCGCCTCCTCTTTCGGCGCCCGGATGCGCCAGTGGTAGCGCATCCCTAGTCCCATGAAGGGGGAGACATGAAAATCCTTGTCATGGGGGGAGAGCGCCGCCAGATCCAGCAGGTAGTAGTGGCGCTCGTTCCAGGGGGTATTGGAGACCTCCGCCAGCAGGTAGCGGGTCTCCCCCGCCCGATCGCAGAAGTAGAAATTGACCGGGCTGAAATAAAACCCGAGGCAGCGCACGTTGCCAAGGAGCAGCACCCGCCCGCCGGGCTCCGCATCCCCCCCAAGGGCCGCCACCTTGTCCCAGACCGCCTGCTTGAGGGGCCCTTCGCTGCCCCGCAGATAGTCCTCGCGGCGAAACGAGAGCAGTCCGGCCCGCTCCACGGCAAACCAGCGCCCCTGCTCAAGCCCGGGCAGTTCGTCCAGATCCAGCCCCAGCATGAAGAGGCTGTATGAAAAAGCGTGGGCCCTGGGGGCGAAGCGGCGATGGCGCACCGAGCCTTGCCAGATGGCGCTGATCCCCTCCCCCATTCCCTCGTCCCCTTGCGTCAAGGCCGCGGCGCCGCTCATAGCTCGGCCCCGAAGCGTCTGGCCACGTCCAGGGCGCTGCGCACCCCGTCCTCGTGAAAACCGTTGTACCAGTAAGCCCCGCAGAAGTGGGTGCGCTGATGGCCACAGATCTCGCCCCGTCGCTGCTGGGCGACGATGGAGCCCTGATTGAATACCGGATGATGATAGACGAAACGGCGCAACACCTTGCTCTCGTCCACCCGTCCACGGGGATTGAGGCTGACGCAGAAGGGCGCGGGGGAGCTCACCCCCTGCAGGATGTTCATGTTGTAGCTCACCAGGGGGCGCGCCCCGTCATCCTCACCGAGCTGGTAGTTCCAGCTCGCCCACGCCTTGCGGCGCATCGGCAGGCAGGAGGCGTCGGTGTGCAGCCAGACGTCGTTGGCCTGATAGGGCATGTTCCCGAGGATGGCCCTCTCTGCGTCGCTCGCATCCGCCAGCAGGGCCAGGGCCTGATCGCTGTGACAGGCGAAGATCACCTCGTCAAAATGGGCCTCCTGCCCCTGGCTGGTGACCACGACGCCATCCGCCACCCGGCGCACCGCCTCCACCGGGGTAGCGAGGCGGATGCGCGACTGCCAGCCCGCCGTGAGCGGCCCTATGTACTCTCGCGAGCCTCCCGGGATCACATACCACTGGGGCCGGTTCGCCACCTCCAGCAGCCCGTGGTTGGCGAAAAACCGCAGGAAGAAGCTCAAGGGGAAGGCACGCATGTCCGCTAGGGTGGAGGACCAGATGGCCGCTCCCATGGGCAGGATGTAGTGGCGGGCGAAATAGTCGCTGAATTTCCCCGCCAGCAGGAAGTCCCCCAGGGTCAGCTCGGGGGTCAGCTCCCGCTGGCGATGCGCGGCCAGCCAGGCCCGCGCCTCCCGGTTGAAGCGCAGTATCTCAGCGACGAAGCGATAGAAGCGCGGGCTCAGCAGATTGCGGCGCCGGGCGAACAGGGTATCGAGGTTGTGGCCGTTGTACTCCATCCCCTCGGGACTCTTGACCGAGAAGCTCATCTCGGCGGGTTGGCGCCCTACCCCGATGCGCTCCAGCAATTTGAGGAAGTTGGGATAGGTGCGGTCATTGAAGACGATGAAGCCGGTGTCGATGGCATAGTGGCGCCCAGCCTGTTCCACCTCCACGGTGGCGGTGTGGCCTCCCAGGGTCGGCGCCGCCTCGAACAGGGTGATGTCATGCAGCTTGTGGAGCAGAAAACCGGCGGTGAGACCGGAGATACCGGAGCCGACGATGGCGATCTTTTTCTTCATGAAGGGCGTCCTTTCGAAACGAGTGTGCGGCCAAGGCGCAGCCAGAGCCCCGTCGGCAGAGCGCCGAGCAGGCGCAGCAGCCAGATGAAGCGACGGGGAAAGTGGATCTGATGGCGACCGGCGGCAAGCCCCGTCATGATGGCGCGGGAAGCCTCTTCCACCGTCACCAGGCAGGGCATGGGAAAATCATTCTTGTCGGTGAGCGGCGTCTGCACGAAGCCCGGGCGGATCAGGGTCACCCCGATGCCCTTGCTGGCCAGATCCAGGCGCAACGTATCCGCCAGATAATCGAGGGCCGCCTTGGAGGCGCCATAGGCCTCCGCCCGTGGCAGGGGCAGCCAGCTCACCGAGGAGCTGACGATGGCAAGCCGTCCACCCGCCCCCAGCCGCGGCAGCAAGGCGGCCAGGGCGTTGCCGGTGGCAATGAGGTTGGTCTCGATGACCCGGGCAAACAGGGCGCCGTCAAAGCCTTCTGCCGGATCCATGTATTCACAGTTGCCCGCATTGAGAATGAGCAGGTCGAGGGCGGGCAGACTCGCGGCCACCCCGGCCATGGCGGCGCTGTCGCGCGCATCGAATCGCAAAGGGGTGATCCCCAGGTCGGCCAGTGCCTGCAAGCGCGCCTCGTCCCGGCCACAACCCCACACCTGCCAGCCGGCGCGCCGATAATCCAGCGCCAGCTGGCGGCCGATGCCCGAGGTGGCCCCGGTGATCAGCACCCGGCCGCTCATGTCCCCAGCCTCCCCTTGATGGCCCGTACCACGGGCCCCAGCAGCGGCAACTGCTCGTAGAGCATGGCCCCGAGATCGAAGTAGTCCCGGTGCAGGCACACCTTGCCCCAGGAGTCGAACGTCAGCCGGGTGGCCCCCTCCAACCTGACGGCCCGGCCACCGGCAATCCTGGGGTGGGAGAAGGTCATGACCCAAGCGAGCCAGGCTTCGTTGCCCGACTGCTGCTGACTCGTTATCTCGAAACTGCACTGGGCAAGGCGCTCATAAAGGGAGGAAAAGTAGCAGGTGAGCGCGGCCAGCCCCTCTATCCGGTGCGCAGGATCGATGAAGAGCACCTCATCGGCATAGACCTCCGGCAAGCGGTGCAACTGATGCTTGTCCAATTGCAGGTAGAGGATGACAAAGCGGGCCAGCGCGTCATTCATACTAGTTTTTCTCCAGTTCGCGGAATATCTCGATGGCCCTCACCCGTGCAACGGCATGATCCACCATGGGGGCCGGATAATCCTGCCGCCCCTTGAGCCGCAACCAGTCGTGGGGCTCGTGGAGATAGGCAGCAGGCACATCCGCCAGCTCAGTGACCCAGGTACGAATGAACTCCCCTTGTGGATCAAATCGTTGCCCCTGGGTGGTGGGGTTGAAGACCCGGAAATAGGGCGCCGCATCGGCCCCGGTCCCCGCCGCCCACTGCCAGCCACCATTGTTGGCCGCCAGATCCCCGTCGATGAGCCGACTCATGAAGTAGTCCTCCCCAAGCCGCCAGTGGATATGGAGATCCTTGGTGAGGAAGCTCGCCACTATCATCCGCAGCCGGTTGTGCATCCAGCCAGTGGCGTTGAGGCAACGCATGGCCGCATCGACCACGGGGTAGCCGGTGCGCCCCTCGCACCAGGCGGCGAAGGCATCCGGATCCCAGCTCCACGGCAGGGCCGCCGTCTCCGGCTTGAAGGGGCGGTTCATGGAGAGGCTCGGGATCAGCACCAGCAAGTGGCGGTAGAACTCGCGCCAGATGAGCTCGTTGAGCCAGACGAAACCGGGTTGGGCCTTCGACTGGGGCCGGTAGCCGAGACGCTGCTGCAGCGCCCCCACGCACTGGCGGGCACTGATGATGCCCGCCGCCAGATAGGGGGATAGTACGGAGGTGCCCGCCAGCGCCGGAAAGTCCCGGGTCTCGCCGTAATCGAGCACCGCCTGATCCAGAAAAGCGTGCAACCGGCGGCTCGCCTCGGCCTCCCCCACCGGCCAGCGGGTGTCCGCCGTCAGCTCCCCCAGCCCGTCGTCCACCCACTCCCGCTCGGCCAGGGGCAGCCACGGCAACGGCTCGCCGCGTGGTGCGGGGGCACGGTGAATGACGAAGCCATCCTCCTCGAGAGCCTTGAGCCAGGCGCGGCTGAAGGGGGTGAAGACCTTGAACATCTCCCCCGACCCGGTCAGCACCCGACCGGGCGGCAGCACGCAGCAGCCGTTGAACCAGTGGCTGGTCAGGCCCTGCTCCCCCAGCGCGGCGCTGACGGTGTGGTCGCGGCGCAGCTCGTCAATCTCGATGGCCTGGTTGGCGTAGAGCTGGCTCACCCCGAGCTCCCGGCAGAGCGCCGTCAGCGCCGTCGGCACCTCGGCAAAGGTCTCGACCCGCAGCAGATGAAGCGGAATGCCGAGGGCCGCCAGCTCGCGGCCCATGGCATCCACCTGTGCCAGCATGAAGCGCTGGCGGACCGGGGCCAGCTTGTGCGCCTGCCACTGGGTCGGCGAGACGATGAAGAGTGCGGCGACCGGTTCATCTCCGGCGCAGGCGTGGCGCAGGGCCGGGTTGTCAGCCAGACGCAGATCGTTGCGAAACCAGACCAGCCTCATGACGGTGTTCTCCCGCCCTTGCCCTTCGCCTTGGCAGTGCGGGTCGTCGCACTGACCTCTGCCAGGGTGGCGTGCCAGTTGCGGGCACGCCGCCACGGCTCATCGTAGAGGCGTCCCAGCTCGCCAAAGAAGCGGGTGCCCGCTGGCCATTCGGCGGCCAGGTCCTGCTTGCCGAGCCCGGCCCCCAGCAGGATCAGCCAGGGAGGAGTGGCGCGCCCCTCCAGCAGGGTGGCATGGCGGGGCTCCACCGCCCCCAGCAGTTGCACCTCATAACCCTGACCGATGAGCTCATACGCAGCCCAGGCCAGATCCAGCGGCCCCACCTGCCCCCAGCTTGCCAGGGTGACGGGGATGCCCTTCTCCTGCTCGATGAGGTGGCGGGCGAAGCGGGTATGCAGCCAGCCGAGCCACACCTGTTGCAGCAGTTCGCCATCGGGGCGCTCGCGCCACAGCCCCAGCAGCCGCTCCACCAGGGGCTGCAGCACCCGACTGCGCACCAGCTCGAAGGGGTAGCTCGCCAGCAGATCGCCAAGCTCGGCCTCCGCCTTGCGCTGGTTGAAGGCAAGCAGCGCCTGGCTGAACTGCTCCAGGGTCTGCTGCCAGTGATCGCTCACTGGCGCACTCTGGGGCTCGCTCAGGAGCCCCTTCACCTGACCTATGCTCACCCCCCGCTCCAGCCAGCTCAGGATCTCGCCTATCTGGCGGATGTCCTGCTCGCTGTAGAGGCGATGGCCCTTCTCGGTTCGGGCCGGTTGCACCAGCCCGTAGCGGCGCTGCCAGGCGCGCAGGGTGACGGCGTTGACGCCGGTGAGGCGGGAGACCTCGCGAATGGGGTAAACGCCCTCGTCGGGGAGAGACGCGGCTGCTTGTGATTCATCAGACATGAGAGAGTCCATCAAACGTTGGGAAGAGGCCCCGGTCATCCACCAGGGCCTGCACAGAGGGGTCAGAGCCCGTAGCGCAGCTTGAGCGTGTCGGGATGAAGGTCGAGGTAGGCCTGATCGGCCAAATCCAGCCACACCTTCACAGCCCGTAACGCAATTTCAGCGTGTCGGGATGGGGATTGAGGTACACCTGCTCGGCGAGATAGGGGTTCGGGTACTCGCGCAGGTAGTGGCGGATCAGGGTAAGGGGCACCAGCAACGGGAAGACCCCGGTGCGGTACTTGTCGATGGTGTCGCACAGCTCCTGCTTCTGGGCCGGGGTCAGCACCCGCTTGAAGTAGCCCTGCAGGTGCATCAGCACATTGGTGTGGCTGCGGCGGTTGGCCCGCAGGGTCAGCGCCGCCATCAACCCCTGGATGTAGCTGTCGGCCACCTCCTGCAGGTTGGCCTTGCCAAGGTTGGCGAGCAGGCGCCCCAGCGCCCGGTAGTGGGTGGTGGCGTGGGAGAGCACCAGGTACTTGTAGCGTGAATGGAAGCGGATCAGGGCTGAGGCGGTGATCCCCCGGGCGCAGAGCTGCTGCCAGTCGTGGTAAGCGAAGACCCGCAGCACGAAGTTCTCCCGCAGGATGGGGTCGCACAGGCGGCCATCTTCCTCCACCGGCAGCAGGGGGTTGGCCTCCATCAGCGCCTTGGCGAAGAGGCCGACCCCCTCCTTGGCGCTCCCCTCGTTGTTGGCGCCATAGATGCGCACCCGCTCCATGCCGCAGCTGGGGGACTTGGCGCAGAGGATGTAGCCGGAGAGGAAGTCGAGCTGTCGTGCCTTCTGCTCGCTGAAGGCAATCAGCTTGTCGGTGACGTCGAAGCTGCCGTTGCTTGCCTCGGCCCGCACCTCGCCCTGGCGTTTCACCAGCCGGATGGCGGCGCGGGGTGCGCCCAGGCCAATGGCCATCTCGGGGCAGACGGGGTGATAGTCGAAATGGGCGCCCAGATCCCGTTCGCAGAAACTGGATCGTTTGTGGCCCCCGTCGAAGCGCACTTCCTGGCCGAGCAGACAGGCACTGATACCGACCTTGATCTTGTACATGATGAAGCCCCTTGTATAATCCTTGAGTAAGTTATAGCAGTTATACAAAAAATTGGAAGCTGTATAACTATTGCGAACTGATACGGCCAGGGGGCGGCGGGCGGATCAGCCCCCATAAAAAAAACCCATGACCGAAGTCATGGGTAAAGGTGAAGACCCTGCAGGAAGGATGATCAGAAGCTGTATTTCACACCCAGGCTGGAGATGGAGCCTTTTTGCAGATCCCAGTTGCGATAGGTGTAGTCGGCGGTGAGGGCCAGGTTCTGGGTCAGCTTGTACGCCGCCCCCGCCTTGAAGTCGTGCATGTCGTCGGTCATGTTGGCGTAGCGATAGCCGGTGGAGAGCTCGACGGCACCGATGTCGTAGCGCAGGCCCACTTCTCCGTAGAGGCTGCCGCTCTTCTTGCGGGCCAGGGTATCCCAACCGGAGTGATTCACGTCGGAGGCCAGCTCCCGTTCCAGGCTGTAGCCCATCAGGCCGGTTTCACCGTAGAGGTTCAGGCCGGTGCTGAGGGGGGTGTAGACACCCATCCCCAGGCTGGAGATGGCCATGCTGTCGTTGCCGCTGCTGCGGGAGGTGTATTCGCTGCCGATCCGGCCGTAGACATTGCTGGTGAAGCTCTTGGAGAGATCCAGGCTCAAGCCGCCAAAGTCGCGGTTCTCCCCATCCTTGCCACCGATGTAGTCAGACTTGGTGTGGGCCCAGGTGGCAGAGCCCTTGGCATAGCTGAAGGCATCTTGCGCCAGGACGGAGGTGGAAGAGAGACCGGCCAGAACCAGAACAGACAGTGCGATCTTTTGCATTTTGTTGACTCCATGGGTTGAGTTAGGCGGACCTAACTGGAATGGAGCCATTGTGACGGGCAAAGGGGGCAACGCCGAGGAGCAAGCTGTTGCCAAACCATGTCAGATGTAAGCGGATATTGCTGGCAGTTACCGGTGCAACACTCTGCGGGGGAGCCAGGGCTCCCCCGCCGTCATCCTAGCGGAACTCCACCTCGTCGATCTGCACCCGCACCAGCGGCTTGCCGGTGAGGCCGGCGGGTCGTGCCAGCTCGATGGCCCGGGAGGCGCGCGCCTCCCCCTTGCGCAGGTAGGAGTCAGGCAGGCGGTTCTCCCCGACCCAGAAGCGCACGGGCTCGCTCGAGAGCTGCACCCCGTCGGCGCTGAACAGGGTCAGGCTGCCGTTGACGCGCACCACGTTGCGACTGCCGGTGTTGCTCACCACGAACTGCAGGCTGAGGGGATCGTCCCCCGCCACCTGGCTCAGCTTCACCGTGATGCCGTCCCGGGTCGCCTGGGAGAGCAGCTCGGGATGGGCCAGGGCTTGCTCGGTCAGCACCGGGGCCGCCACGCTTGCCGTCACCGTCTTGCCGGGGCTCGCCTCGGCGGGCTTGACCAGCAGGTATTCCCAGGTGAAGTCATCGTTGAGCTGTACCTGGCGGCCGTCGGGCAGGGTGATCTGGTGCAGGGGGGCGGCCTCGGCCAGCAGAGGGAAGAGGCAGAGGGCAACCAGCAGTCGGGAGAGGGGCTTCATGGGCAAAGACTCGGTAAGGGACGGAGAAGCAGCAGTATAAAGAGTCGGGCCCCCCTTGCCTATGACCCGACTCACGTTGCGACCCCGGCGCGGGATCAGATGACCAGGGACTGGGGATCCTCCCCCGCGGCCATATCCAGGGTCACCAGATCGAACTGGGCGCTCTTGAGGGCCTTCTGGATGCTCGGCTGCATGTCGAACACCAGGGCCCGCATGCGCTGGGGAACCTGGATCCTCGCCAGGGTGGTGACCCTGTCCGCCAGGGTATGGAAGAAGACCTGGGCACCATCCAGCCCCATGTCGAACAGCATCTGCTCGGCCATGTCGACCATGCGCAGATTCCGCCGATCCAGAGACTCGATGTCGGAGAAGCGCCGGCTCAGGCAGGCCTCCCCTCCCTTGCCCCAGAGATCCAGCTGCCGCTTGTGGAAACCGTAGCGAAAGTCCCGCTGGGTCATGCCCTGCTCGGCAAACAGCCAGAGGGTGTTGGCTGGCAGGCTGTGAAACCGGCGCAGATACTCCCGCATCTCCTCGACGGAGGCCGACATCAGCAGCGGCGGACCGTCGTCATGCTCGAGCTGCCGGCACAGATAGCGCACCGGATCCGTCACCTCGTCGAGGTGGCCGAGGTGCACGCTGAAGATCATCTCGTCCGTCTTGAGCACCTGGTGGGGGATGCCGTAGTGCCGGCAATAGCGCCTGGCCCTGGCCACCGACTGACGGCTGAGGGTGGGGTTGTCCAGGGTGATGGCGCGAAAGCGGACCCCGCTGGCCCGGCAAAGATCCATGCTGTAGCAGGATTCCAGTCGACCGGAGAAGGAGACAAGCAGTTCGCCGTAACCGGCCAGGGTATTGATGAGCCTCTGTTCCCTGGCTTGGAAGGTCTGATCGTATCCCCGATTCAGCGCGACTACATTGGCATCCATAACAACAACTCCGGATGATGAATTGGATACCATTTTGCGCGTACCAAGCTGAATATACCCTTAAATGACATGGTCAAATCTGAACATTATTTGCTCTATGGCAACGCTTGACTCGCTTTCTTCGCCACCCATCCTGGGTTCTCCACCCCTCAGGCGGGCAGCAGGCCCTGCTCCACCAGGTGCTGGCGGCACCGGGACGCATCGGTGAAGACCAGCCCCCGCAGGCCGAGCGCCTCGGCCGCCGCCACGTTGGCCGGGCTGTCGTCGATAAAGAGGCACTCCTCGGCCTGCAAGTCAAACGACACCAGTAGGTAGCGGTAGATGTCGGGCTCCGGCTTCATCATCCGCACCCGGGCCGACACCACCTTGCCGCTGAAGAAGCGCCAGAAATCCTGCCGCTCCAGCCAGTCGATGCTGGCGTGGCCCATGTTGGAGAGGGCGTAGAGGGCGTGGCCGGCGCCATGCAGCTCCTCGATGAGGGCCACCATGGCGGGATCCGGCAGCAGGGAGGCGGGAACCGCCTGCAGGATGGCGAGGTTGTCCGCCGCGCTCAGGCCGGTGCGCGCCTGCGCCTGGCGGGCCATGGTGTGAAGGGAGAGGGTGCCCCTGTCCACCTCCAGCCAGTCCGGGTGGTTGAACAGCCGCTCCGCGATCGCTGTCGCCCCCTCGGGTCCGCGCACCCCACTCACTATGGCCACCGGATCCCAGCGCACCACCACCCTGCCCAGATCGAAGATAATCGCCATCGCCTCGCCTCCTCTTTTCGTTGTCACAGATCGGGCCAAAACGGCGCTCACTCCCCCTGGCAGCCCGAGCCACTACCCTGCCCCGTTCAACGCCCCCGGGCAAGTTTTACTTGCATCGCACCGCCAAATCCCTTAATGGTTATGGCGTTACATTCAGGACACGCCCATGCACACAGCATTCTTCTTTGTTTTCTCGTTTACCCGGCCCACATGAGGGAAGGCCCGTCGTCACGTGAACCATTCGCGTAAACAGAAACCAAAGACGAATCGAGCCTCCCCAGCGGAGGCTTTTTTTTGCACCAACCACCACAGAAGATTTGGATAGGGAACCACCATGGCTACGCTCGACGAGATCAGACACGACATCACCCAGTTGGATCAGGAGCTGCTCGCCCTGCTGGCCAAGCGCAAGACCCTCAGCATCGAGGTTGCCCGCGCCAAGCAGGCCAACCCCCGTCCCATCCGTGACCACCAGCGCGAGCAGGATCTGCTGGTCGCCCTGATCCAGAAGGGGCGCGCGCTCGGGCTGGACGCCCAGTACATCACCCGCATCTATCACACCATCATCGAGGACTCCGTGCTCTCCCAGCAGGCCTACCTGCAGAGCCTGCTGAACCCCCAGCAGCAGGAGCCCATGACCAGCGTCGCCTACCTGGGCCCGCGCGGCTCTTACTCCAGCCTGGCGGCCCGCAAATACCTGGCCCGCTACAAGGATCAGGTGATCGAGGTGAACTGCCAGAACTTCCGCGAGGTGCTGGACACCGTGGAGTCGGGCCGCGCCGCCTTCGGGGTGCTGCCCATCGAGAACACCAGCTCGGGCTCCATCAACGAGGTGTACGACGTGATGCAGCACACCACCCTCTCCATCGTCGGCGAGCTCACCTACCCCATAGAGCACTGCATCCTCACCGCCGTGCCCACCGAGCTCTCTCGCATCAAGACCTTCTACGCCCACCCCCAGGTGTTCCAGCAGTGCTCCCACTATCTGAGCAAGCTGGAAGGGGCGCGCCACGAGATCTGCGACTCCTCCTCCAGCGCCATGATGAAGGTGAAGGAGCTGGCGAGCCCGGAGGCGGCGGCCATCGGCAGCGCCGCCGGCGGCGAGCTCTATGGCCTGGACGTGCTGGCCGAGCAGCTCGCGAACCAGAAGGAGAACTACAGCCGCTTCATAGTAGTGGCGCGCAAGCCCATCGACGTGGCGCCCCAGATCCCGGCCAAGACCACCCTCATCATGTCCACCTCCCAGAAGCCGGGCTCCCTGGTGGAGGCGCTGCTGGTGCTGCGCAGCCACGAGATCAACATGACCAAGCTCGAATCCCGTCCGGTGCAGGGCAACCCCTGGGAAGAGATGTTCTACCTGGACGTCTCCGCCAACCTGCAGACCCCGGCCATGCAGGCCGCCCTGCTGGAGCTGACCAAGATCACCCGCTACATCAAGGTGCTGGGCTGCTACCCGAGCGAAGACGTCAAGCCGACCGCCGTGCCGCCCGTCTTGATGGGAAGCTGATGGGGAGCGGATCCCGCCCCTGCCACACAAAGGCGAGCCCCGGCTCGCCTTTGTGCTCTCTGCTCCCTCCCCGTGAGACGCGGCCCAGTCCCGCCCTTCCCTTCCGGCGTTAAACCGCCCTCCACCCCCTTCCTCGTGGACCCGGGATCCTGGCGCGGCTGTCTTTCCACTCACCATCAGGCCATCTTCCTCCCGTTGCGGCCCCCTTTTGCCGCCTGTCGGGCCTCTCTATCGTTTGGCTTTATTTAACGACATGACTATATCGTTAGATTTCCCTAAACAAAAAAGGCCGCCATTCCGGCGCCCGGGCGCCTCTTGTACTACCTCAGCCCCCTTTTTCCTCGCCACAGGCCGGATCCCGCCCGGCCATCAACTCCGTTTCTCCTGCCGAAGACCAGTTCCCCACCAAGACGCCATCCCCGGTTATCCTCTCCAGGCCCTATCCCGTCCAAGGCGCCAGCCCCGGTTACCCTCACCGCTGGCCCTATCCCGTCCAAGGCGCCAACCCGGTTATTCCCCACAGATCCGAGCCCCTTCCCGACCAAACAAAAAGGCGAGCCTGCGCTCGCCTTTGTCTGTGCCGTGATGATCGCCGGGCTCATGCCGGCGCCCCCCGGACCCGCCCTAGAACTGGCCCGCCATCAGCTGGTTCAGGTGATAGAGGTTGCGGGTGTCGAGCTCCAGCTCGGTGGCATAGGTGTTGCCACGGGGATAGGTCGCCACCACCCGGGCACCGCGCACCATACCCGCCACCGACACATCCAGGGAGTTGGAGGTCTGGGTCAGGTCCTTGTAGCTGCTCTGGCCGCGCACCTGCTGGCCGTTGAGCTGCTCCGCCAGCTCCCGGTAGGCGTCCATCTTGGAGGCGCGGATCGCCTGCAACATCTTCTCGGACTGGGAGGGACCGGGCTGGATGTCGATCACCGCATACCCCACCGCCTTGAGCACCGGGAAATCATCGGGCTTCTCGCCCACGTCATAGTTCACCACCCGGTTGCCACTGCACGCCGTCAGCAACATGGCCATCAGGCAACCCAACAAGATTTTCATCGCTGTTTCCCCGTTTTCCTGTTCACCACACCCGATGTTTCACGGCTCAATGTCAGCCAGCCCGCTTCACGCTTCATGACGCGCCACCTCAAGGGGTCAGGTTGACCAGATGGCCGGACGGGCTCTGGCCCCCCCGCATCAGGTAACCGCGATTGATGGAGGCCCGGCCAAAGGAGTTGCTGGCACCGGACAAATATTGTTTCGGGATCAGGCTCTGGGCCGTGGTCTCCACCATCTTGGTGCGCAGATCGATGATGCGGGCGTTGACCAGGATCCCCTGCTGATTGCGGCTGAAGGTGCCGGTCAGGATGCGGGAGATGGGCAGCCGGGACGAGAGATCCTTGTAGTTGCGGCTCATCACGAAATCCCCCTGCGGGGTCACCTGGATGTTGCCCGTGGTCTTGAAGTCCACCACCACCTCACCGCGCCGGTTCAGCTCGTAGATGAAGCTCTCCTCGATCTGCTGCCCCATCCAGTTGGTGTCCTTCAGGGTGTCGAGATCGACAAAGGAGGCGACCGCAATGGGCTCGGTCAGGGTCGTGAGGGACTTGCGCTCCATCAGCTGATCCGTCATGCGGGCCACCAGCCAGTTGAGCTCCATCCCCTTCGCCGCCTGGCGGGGGTCTCCCAGCTCCCGATTGATGGGGTCGGCCGACCCGCAACCGACCAATGCCAGCGCCACCGCCAGCACCGTGATAACTCTCTTCATGGATACCTTTCCTGTATCTGCACCTGACCTGTTATCGGTCGCAACCGCCAACACTTGAGGCGGGAATGCGCGCAGGATCCTCGATGATCCCCGGGCAAAGGCGCGCACTGTGCCACCGGAGCCCACCGCGCGTGCTCCGGCCAGGGAAGAAGGCATGGTTCTTGCTTTTATTTGGTCACCCGCTCCGGTGCAGACCGGATCTGTGTCCAGGATCCCTGACCCGCCCCACCGGCGGCAGCGGGGTCGCCCACTCAAGGTGTTTGTTATGAAAGTTTCGCTGCTGTTCACCCTGCTGCTGGCCAGCCTGTCGGCCAGGGCCGAACTTATCGAGGCCCAGGGCAGTGCCGCCATTCTGGGGGGCGACGAGGTCTACGCCCGCGAGCAGGCGACCCGGGATGCCCTGCGCCAGGCGCTGCTGGCCAGCGGTGCCTCCGTCTCCAGCATCCAGCGCCTGGAAAACGGCAGCCTGCGCTCCGAGCAGATCCAGATCCGCTCCGGCGGCGACATCCGCCAGTACCGCCTCAAGCGCGAAGAGGTGCGCAACGGCCGCATGTACATCACCCTCGTGGCCGACATCCAGGCGGAGCGGCAGATCTGCCAGACCCAGCACTACGCCAAGGATTTGACGCTGGTGCGCCTGCGCATGCGCTACCCGGACCAGGCGAGCACCGGTGCCCTGGACGACATGCCCGCCGATCTCTCCCGCCGGCTGTTTGAAACCCTGGCGACGACGCCCCAGGTGGTCGCTCGCCAGTGGCTGGACGAGAATCTGCGCATCGACCCTCTCCATCTGCAACAGGGGGATCGCAGCGCCCTCGAGGAGATCAAGGCCCTGAGCCTGCGCACCGACAGCCAGTATCTGGTGCTCGGCAGCATCGACGACCTCTCCCTCGAGCCCCAGGGCAACGCCCTCACCAGCTGGTATGAGGATCCCGTGCGCAATTTCTCCATGCAGCTCTACCTGTTCGACGGCATCAACGGCAGCCTGCTCGGCCGCAAGGAGTACAAGGGCCGCGCCAATTGGACCTTCTCCAAGCGGGAACAGGTGGGCAGCAGCGGCGGCCAGTTCTGGCAGTCGAGCTTTGGCCAGGAGGTGGGCTACCAGTTGAAGGAGGCGGCCCAGGACATCGCCGCCGAACTCGCCTGTGCCCCCGTCACCGCCCGGATCGTGGCCCAGCACGAGCGCGGCCCCCACATCAACCTGGGCCGTCGCAACGGGGTCAAACTCGGGGACCAGTTCCGGGTCCAGCACAGCGCCGACTTCGTCGACCCCTATGGCAAGTCCAGGGTGATGCGCAACCCCGCAGACGGTCTGTTCGAGGTGGTGCAGGTGTTCGAGGATGGCGCCATCATCAGCAGTCAGAACAAATATTCGCCGTTCAATGTCCAAATCGGTGACCTGGCCGTATTGGAATAGGAATCAAGGGTTTAAAAGCACAATGCTTCTTGTATAATGCCCGCCACAAGGTTCCCGTAGCTCAGCAGGATAGAGCGGTCCCCTCCTAAGGGACAGGCCACTGGTTCGACTCCAGTCGGGAACGCCATACACAGCAAGGGGCTGGCATCGTCATGATGCCAGCCCCTTGTGCGTTTCTGCGCCATTTCCCCCTCATCCCGGGCGCCACATGGCGGACCTGGGGGGCGACAACCGTCGCCACGGCCAGTGCGCCATGCCCGCCAGATCAGGCAGGCATCAGCTCGGGGACGAGGTCAGGTCCCCATCAAGTCCATCTAGCGCTCTCCGAATGACTCGCTCAGGGTCTTGCGCAGGGGCTTGAGCAGGTAGTCCATCACGGTACGATCACCGGTGCGGATATCCACCTGGGCCGTCATCCCCGGCAACACGTCGATCTCCCTGCCCGTCGTGGAGGTCACGGGGTAGCTGGCAGGCTTGATCCGCACGCGATAATAGATGTCCATGCCGCGACTGGTCTCTTCCTTGAGGCTGTCAGCACTGACATAAGCCACCTCCCCCTTCACGCCGCCAAAGATGGTGTAGTCAAAGGTGTCGAAGCGGATCGTCGCTTCCAGACCCGGCACCACACGGGCAATGTCTGCGGTGCTCACCTTGGCCTCAATCATCAGGTCGTCGTCGACCGGGATGATCTGCATCAGCTCCTCCCCGGCCCTGAGCACACCGCCCACCGTGGTGACCCGGATGTTCTTGACGATGCCAGGCACCATGGCGGTAAACATGCTGTCCTGCTGCTCCTGCTTGCGCAGGGTCAGGGTCTGCGCGCCCTGCGCCATGTCATCCTCCGCCTTGGCCAGCTCCAGTCTGGCCTCCTCAAGGAACTGGTTGCGCCGGTTCACCAGCCGGGCCTCGGCCTCGTTGAGCCCACGCTGCACCCGCAGCAGCTCGGAGCCGCTGGCATCGCCATCAGCATAGAGCTGCTCCACCAGACGCAGCTCCTTCTGGGCCAGTGACACAGCCACTCGCATGGTTCTCAGCTCTTCCCTGAGGCCGGTCTGGCGCTGCTTGAACAGCGCCTCCTCGACACGGGCCGTCTCGGGAGAGCGTGCCAGCAGGTCAGGTGAGAAGGTGAGTCGCGGTTCACCGATGACTTCCGCCCGCAGCCGGGTGGCCCTCGCCTCCAGCGCAAACAGGCGGGCCTCCACTTCTCCGACCGACGCCCCCACTCTGGTCTGCTCCAGACGGGCGAGCAACTGACCGGGGGCCACCCTGTCCCCCTCCTTGACCAGCAACTGCTCCAGCACGCCGCCATCCACCGACTGGATGATCTGCACCCGGCTGCTGGCAATGACCTCGCCCGTGGCACGGGCGACTTCGTCCACCCGAAACCATGAGGCCCAGGCAACAAAGATCGCCATCAGGAGCGCCGTCATCCACAACCAGCCCTGACGGCTCCGGTGAGAGTTCTGCAACTTGCGGATCCGAGCCTGGGTACGCGCATCATCGTCTTGCAGGAAACGATCAGACCACATCAAGCATTCCTCCTTTGCCAGGGTGCAAAGATGCCGCCGGTCGGGCGAGCATCTGTGTCAGCACCCGATCCGGCGTGCCATCTTTGACCACCCGCCCCTGTTGCATGGCGATGACCCTCGTCGCCAGCCGGGCGGCCGCCATGGGCCTGTGGGTCGCCACGATCACGATATCCTCGGGCTGTATCGCCCTTTGCAAGGCCGTCCAGACACGCTGTTCGGATTCGCCGTCAAGGGCCGCCGTCGGTTCGTCCAGCAGCCATACCCTGGGCTGGTTGATCAGGACGCGAGCAAGCGCAACCAGCTGCCTCTGGCCGCCAGAGAGCCCCTCTCCTCCCTCGCTGATCACGAGATCCATCCCCTGAGGGCTGGATGCCGCAATGCCGTCGATACCGAGCTCGCGGGTGATCTGCAGCAGGCGAGAGTCGCTGGTCACGCCGGTCAGGGCCAGATTGCTGCGCAGGGTGCCCTTGAACAGCTGTACGGCTTGCGGCAGATACCCCACCTGGCTTGCCACCAGTTGGGGATCGATCTCCCACAGATCGGCGTCTCCCAGACGGATGCGGCCTTCGCTGGGGCAATACAGACCGGCCAGCATCTTGAGCAGCGTCGACTTGCCACACCCGATCGGCCCGACCAGCAATACCCGCTCACCGGATTTGAACTGCAGGCGCTCGATGTCGAGCTGGCAGATGGGCGATTCGGGATAAGCGAAACGCACGCGCTCCAGGGCCACCTCCCTGGGGAGTTCGTCCGGCAGCAGCAGTTGCTGCTCCGGGCGCCGATCCCGCGACAGGGACAAGACCTGGTGCACCATCTGCAACGCCTGTCTGACTTGCTGCCACTGCGCAAGATACTGGACGCTCTGGGCGATGGGGGCGATCACCCGCCCCCCCAGGATGCTGCACGCGATCATCCCCCCCATCGTCAGGAGGCCAGCCTCGATCTGCCATACCCCGACAACCACCGCGGCCACATAGGCCAGGGTTGACAGGCTGCTGGTGCTGACGCTGGAGAAACTGCTGACCGCCTTCTGCTGGATGTTGTAGCCATCGATGGTCGCCGTCACGTCTTGCCACTCCTGTGCAAAACGCCAGCCGGCATTGTTGGCGCGAATCGTCTCTGCGCCCCGGATCGTGTCGACCAGCAACCCCTGGCGCTCGTTGCTGCGCAGCATCTGCTGTGACAGCAAGGCGCGAAGGCGCCACTGGCTGACATATCCCAGCAGCAATGCCACTGGCAGCAGCAGGGTGTACACCCAGCCCACCGCGCCGCCGATGATGGCGATAAATGCCAGAAACAGGGCGGCAAAGGGCAGATCCACCAGTGCAAACACCACGCCGGCACAGAAGAACTGACGCACGGCATCCAGCCCGCCAACCTGGGCCGCCAGAGTTCCCAGGCTGCGCGGCTGCTGATCCAGACGCAGATGCAGCACATGCTCGAAGACCTGCTGCGAAACCCGCTTGTCGACGGCACAAGAGAGGCTGTCCAGGATCCTGGCCCGGGTGATCTTCAGCATCCAGTCCAGCAGGATGATCAATCCCATGCCGGTTACCAGGGTGGTCAGGGTCGAATAGGCCAGGGTCGGCACCACACGGTCATAGACCTGCATGGCGAAAATGGACGTGCCGACGGCCAGCAGGTTCACCAGCACGGTGGCCACGATGACTTTCCACAGCCAGCCCCGCTCTCGAAAGAGTTCTCGCCACACCAGGCGAGACGCCAGGTTGCCGGAGAAGACACTGTCGGCATCGGCACGTCTGCTCACCGGAGCCCGCAGCCAGACCACCAGGGCATCCTGCAGCTCGCTCTCATCGGCCTCACGGCGCATCCCTGCCCCATCGAGCAGGGTCAGGCGGCCCGTGGCATCCCGCTCCGCCAGCGCCCACTCCCCCTGGGCACAGACCAGTGCCGGCAAGCGGCGCTGATCAAGACGACGCCAGGCGAGTTGCACGGATGCAAGGTTCTTCAATCCGGCCTGGATCAGTACCTGCCTCAACCACTGTGCGGGCCCGAGGGTGGCAGTGGCTGGCGCCGCCTGCTCCCACGCCTGTGCCAGTGCATCGTGGTCGAACGGGATCTGTAACGTTGCCAACAAGTGTGTCACCAACGCAGATGACATGCCGTGCGGCGCCTGCTCGGCGGTTTGCCTATCCATGGGGTTGTAACTCCTCACCGTTCAAGGTCACCAGGGGATCCAGCCCCCCTGTCAGGGCAGCCAATTGCAAGGAGTAAATCTCCCAGTCACTCTTTGCCTGGACCAGTTGCAACTGCTGTTCACTGAATTCGCGCTGGATATTCAGCACATCGAGCCAGCTCTTGGTCCCTGCCACATACTGGCGTTGATAGGATCCCAGCACGGCCCCCAACTCCGCCAGTGACTCAGTCTGTACCCGCACCAGCCCGGCCTGCAGCTCACGGCTGCGTTGCAGGCGACGCACGCTGCGCTCCAGCTCGCTGACGGCGTAGGCCAGGTCATCTTCGGCCGCGCTCTGCTGCGCCACCGCCGCGTCTGTCCTGCCACGGGTCGCAAAGCCCATCCCCTCCAGCGTGCCCTCCAGCACCAAACTGACCCGGGTATCATCCCGGTAGGATGGCTGATCGTAATCCTGCTCTGCTTGCAGGTAGAGCGTGGGCATGGAGGCCGTTCTGACCTGCTCCACACTCGCCCTGGCCCGCTCGATCTCCTGCTTCTTGTAACGCACTTCGGCGCTGCCCTGCAGGGCGGCCTGGTGCAATGCCTCGCCCTCGCTGACCAGCAGCAGATCCGGTGTCACCGGTTGTCGGGCAGGCACGGGCGTCTGGGTCAGGGCCAGCAGATCGCTTCTCGCAATGGCCAGCTCCCCTTCGTATCGCTCCACCCTCGCCCTGGCTTGCGCGAGGCGAGTGGCCGCCAGGCGAACATCCGCCGTCGATGCCAGCTGACCCTGCTCCCGGCGGCTGATCTGCTCGAACAGCGACTGATGGGCAGCCAGACTGGCTTGAACCACCTCCAGGCGCTGACGGCTGCCAAGGACATGGGCGTAGGCCACGGCGGTCTGCTCCAGCAACTGGCGCCGCACCCGCAACAGGTCGACACGCTCGACCTCAGTGTCGGCATCGGCAAACGCAATGCTGTTGTCGATGCGCCCGAATGCCCACAGGGGTTGGCGGGCACGCAGGGTCACCGGCGTGGAGAGGTCCTCTCCGGTCGCGGTATCCCGGCTCGATTCGGAATACTGCTGCACCTGGGCGGTCACGCTGGGGTAGCGCTGACTGCGGGCAGCATCGGCCGAATATTCCCGCGCCTCGATCTGCGCCGCTTTGCCACTCACGGCCGGGTGCTGGCTCAGGGCCGCCTGCAACGCCACCTGCAAGCCATCGGCCTGCCGTGCATGCGCGGGCAAGGCCAACGCGGCCAGGCTCAGGAGCAGCAGACCCTGCCGCCCCAGCAAGCTAGTTACCATGACCATTCTCCGTCGATTTCCTGTTCGTTGTGGGGCAGGGCTGTCTGTGCCACAGGCGGCGCCTTGCCCATCAGCTGCGCCGCCTTTTCCGGCTCGCCCGATAGCGTGTATGCCCGCGCCAGATCATCGCGCCATTGGCCATGCCAGGGGCACAGCTCATGGGCCTTGCGCATCAGGGCAATGCCCTCGGTCACATGGCCCTTGCGCACATAGACAAGCCCCACCATGAAGGTGGCAGCGGCGTGCTCGGGCAGGTGGTGCAGCAACTGCTTGAAGCAGTGCTCGGCCTCGTCCAGCTTCTCTTCGCGGTAGTGCGCCACGCCGGATTCCAGCAAGCCGGGCACGGGCAGCGCCACCATGTCGTCGATCGGTTGCCATTGGATGCGGCCATTGGTGCCGCGCAGCAGCGGGGCAAGATGGGCCTCGTAACGCGCCCACTTGGCCACGGAGCTCTTGTACAGCGGCTGACGAACCTGCCAGACGCTGGCGGTTTTCACCGGCCGTTGCAACTCGCTGAAATTGAGGACCTGAGGCTCCCAGGCCACCCCGACGTAATCCAGCATGCGCCGCGCCTCGCGCTCGGGATCCGCCAGCACATCCTCGTAACGCACCTCCAGGATCTCCCCGGGGAAGAGCTGGTTCCAGTGGTGCATCAGCAGGTTATGGTCGGCGAGCTGCTCGCCAATCCAGGTCAGGTCATAGGCAAAGCCCATGCCGCCGTGCTTGGCCACGTAATCGGTAAAGTAGTTGGAGATGGCGATATCGCGGGGGTCGCGTCGCACCGAGATGATCCGCGCATGGGGGAACAGCAGTTTGATGAGACCGATGTTCTCGAAGTTGTGGGGCAGCTTGTCCACCACATGCCGCGCCCCTGGCGCGTACTCCTGCAGCTCCTTGAGAAGATTGCCCGTGATGCCCGCTATCACCTTGGCGTCGAGATCGTCCACGCAGTCGGGATAATGCCGACCCGAACCGACCCGGCGTTCCCACCGCTCAAGGCCCGCAATCACGCCGGGGATGAGCCCCAGCTCGCCCGCACCGTGGACCTGGCTGTGGCCAGCCAATATCTGCTCGATCAGCGTGGTGCCGGAGCGCGGCATGCCCAGCACGAACACCGGCAGGGTCGACTCATTGCCAATCCCACGGCGATGCTCATACAGCGAGCGGCTGAAGGCATGACGGATGCGCGCACAAGCTTGCCGGTGCGCCGCAGGATCATATTGCAGCAGGGTGCGGCTGGCGACGTTCGCCTCGTCTGCCAGGGCAAAGGCCTTGGCGTAATCCTCGCGCTTTTCCCAGGCGGCCGCCAACTGCAGCAGCAGACCGGGTTTCACCAGCCCCTCGGGGCCGGGTCGGCGGGCTAGCATCTCCAGATGGTGCAGGGTGGCGTCATCCTCCGGGAAGCGCCGCGCATTGATAAGCGCACTATGACCGCGCACCGGGTCGAGCACCTTGACCCGTTCAAACAGCGCCACCGCCTCGTCAAGACGGCCCAGTTGCATGTACAACTGACCCAGTCCCTGCAAGGCGGGCACCAGTTGCGGATGCGCTTGCAACACTTGGCCGTAGCGCGCCTCGGCTTCGGCATACTGCTGCTCCTGCGCCTCGACCCCGGCCAGCGCCACCTGCGCTTCGGCCAGCCAGTGGGATCGGGGCGCCCCGTCGAGACTCTCTGACGGCGGCAGCGCCTGCGCCTCTTCGAGTGCCTGAGTGGCCATCTCTCTGGCCAGCGCCGTCTGCCCCTGGGTCGCGACGGCAACCAGCTTGAGGCGCAATGCCAGCACGGGCTGTTGCTGCTGGTCCGCCAGATGGATAGCCCGGCGCAGCAAGGCGATGGCCTGGGGCGAGCGCCCTTGCAGCTCAGCCAGCTCGGCGCGATGCTGGTGCAAACCTAGATGCTCGGGATAATGTCTTCCGCCACGGCACAGGGCATCTTCGGCCTGGGCATGGCGACCTCGCTCGGTCAGCCGCTGGGCGTACCCCCTGACCAGACCGCAATAATCCCCTTCATCCAGTGCGATTTGCTGCTCGTCCAGCCAGGCATCGGCGGCGGCATATTGCTCTGCCGCCAGCCACAGTTCCAGACGCAGACCTCGCAGTTGCTGGCCATGCCAGGCCGCCTGTGGCTCGGGCCAGTGCTCCCGCTCCCCCTCCCAAAAGGCCTCGGCCCGGGTCAGCAGTTGCTCGCCCAATGCGATGGCCCCGTCCTGCAAATAGAGGCGCAGCAGTTGTTGATAGATCAAGATATTGGGCGCAAGGAAAAGGCTTCGCTCATACAGTTGCCGCGCCGCCGCCGTCTGTTGGCGTCGAAGCTGGCAGGTCGCCAGCCGCGCCAGCAAGAGCCCGTGCTCGGGTGCCTCAAGCAGGGCCGCCTCGAGCAAAGTCTGCGCCATGTCGAGCTCCCCCAGCAGCAGTTGGACGGCAGCCATATCGACACGCCCGTCGACGTCAAGAGCGGCAAGATCCAGCCCTGCCAGCGCGTGGCGTGCGGCATCCTGCTCGCCAAGCTGGGCACAGGCCAACGCCAGCAATACCTGTTCGGCGGGGCTTTGTGGGGCGCCGCAGGCCTCCTGCAACAGCACAAATTGTTGTTGCAGGGCCAGCGTGCGCAGTAAGGAGAGTGAACTCATGGGAACAGCGGGATCCTGAGGCTAGATCGCCCCCCAATGAGGGGCGATCAGGATGAAGAAGAGAAGGGCCGGGTTAGCTTCGTGCCGTGACTCGCATTGCCGCAACCTGACCTAGCGGAGTAACAGAGCAAGAAAATTCATTGCTCTGCGGGTTACACCAGACCTTGCGACGTCATGATGTTCGCTGGCATTTGATGAAGGTATACCTCCCCCAATCGGCTCATATTACCTAGCTGTTCAATGTTCGGATTTTGGGAGGTTGCAGCGGCCCAACTACCGTTCCAAAGATCCACGGTATTCTGCCCATACCGCATCAAGTCGCCATCTCGCTGAAGCTGGACAACCGGCATCGAACTAAACCAAGCAAGGTTGTTGGTACCGCTATAGAGGTTGGCACTCACGCCGCGTCCAGATACACCCACGACAGAAGTACCGGTACCGACCAGAACGATCTTGTCGTCAGGACCCAGAGTATTGGCGCCAGACCACATTCCCCAGGTACCTGGACCCGAGCCGGCGATACTCAACGCATCCAGGTTGCTGCTGACTTTGATGTAGATGGTGTAAGCCTTGCCTGCATCGAAGGTACGGCTGCTGTGGTCCGAACTGACCCCCTGCACCAGGTCAAACACCACTATGTTGGTGTTGACCGAGGTGTCGATCACGATGGCTTCGTTCGCCCCGAGCGAACCCGCCGCGCCCGGGCTGGGCAAGGTCAGGGTGGCGTTGTTGCCGGCGGCGTCGCGGATGGTGCCGCCATTGAGGCCCAGCGCCGCCGAGCTCAGGTAATCCAGATCGGCGCTGGTGTCCCCCGCCTGAACCGTGTAGTTGAAGGTCAGGGTGTTGGAGCCTGAACCACTGACGTAATTGATGGTCCGATCCGTGGCGCCGGTTTCCAGGGTCAGTTGCGGCGTGCCGGTGACGGTGACGGTCTCGCTGAAACTGACCTGGATGCTGATCACCGCCCCCACACCGTAGCTACCCACCGCCGTGCTGCTGACCCCGCTCACCACAGGGGCCGTGGTATACACCAGGTAGCTGGCGTTGTCGGTCACCAGGGAATGGCTCAGGTTCGCATCATTACCCGCGGCATCGCTCAGGGTGCCACCGTTGGCCTCCAGGCCATTGGCAACGATCGAGATGCCGTTGGCATCGGTCTGACCCGCCAGAATGGTGTATTGGAACAGCAATGAGGTCGTGCCACTGCCCGAGACGTAATTGGCGTAGACGGTGTTGCCCCCGATATTCAGCGCCACACGGGGCGTGCCGCCTGCGGTATCGATCACAGTAGCTTCAGCCATGGTCACTGTGATGCTCACAACGTCACCGGCATTCAGGGTGTTGCTCTGCGCACCGCTGGCCCCCGTGATGCCCACACTGCTGACAGTTGGGGCCGTGGTATCCACCAGGTAGTTGGCGTTATCGGCTACCGCACCATGAGTCAGAACGGCCGCATTGCCCGCCGCATCGCGCAGCGTGCCGCCGTTTGTTTGCAGCGCATTGGCATCCAGGCTGATGCCGTTGGCATCGCTCTGGCCAGCCAGAATGGTGTATTGGAAGAGCAGTGCGGCCGTGCCACTGCCCGAGACGTAATTGGCGTAGACGGTGCTGCCCCCGACATTCAGTGCCACACGGGGTGTGCCGCCCGTGGTATCGACCACAGTGGCTTCATCCATGGACACGGTGACGCTGACCACGTCACCGGCATTCAGGGTGCTGCTTTGTACACCGCTTGCCCCGCTGATGGCGATGCTGCTGATTGTCGGAGCGGTTTCATCCACCAAGTCGTTGATAGCCAGTGTGACTGTTTGCTCGCTGGCGTTGCCGGCGGCGTCGGTCGCCACCACGGTGAAGCTATAGCTGGCCTTGGTTTCATAATCCGGGTTGCCCGTGAGCGTCACCGCCCCCGTGGCCCCATTGATACTGAACAGCGCCGCGTCCGCTCCCGCCTTCAGGCTGTAGCTGGTGCTGCCGCTCGCCACGTCGCCGCTGTCGGTGCTGGTGACGGTGTAGACCACCTGCCCCGCCCCGCTGTTCTCGTTGATGGCGCTGGCGATACTGCCCGAGGTGATGGTCGGGGCCATGTCGTCCAGGTCGTTGATGCCTAAGGTGACCACCTGCTCGCTGGCATTGCCGGCGGCGTCGGTGGCCACCACGGTGAAGCTGTAGCTCGCTTTGGTTTCATGATCCGGGTTGCCAATCAGCGTCACCGCCCCCGTGGCCCCATTGATACTGAACAGCGCGGCATCCGCCCCCGCCTTCAGGCTGTAGCTGGTGCTGCCGCTCGCCACATCGCCGCTGTCGGTGCTGGTGACGGTATAGATCACCTGCCCCGCCCCGCTGTTCTCGTCGATGGCGTTGGCAATGCCGCCCGAGGTGATGGTCGGGGCCATGTCGTCCAGATCGTTGATGCCTAAGGTGACCACCTGCTCGCTGGCATTGCCCGCCGCATCCGTGGCCACCACGGTGAAGCTGTAGCTCGCCTTGCTCTCGTGATCCGGGTTGCCCGTGAGCGTCACCGCCCCCGTGGTAGCATCGATGTTGAACAGCGCGGCGTCCGCCCCCGCCTTCAGGCTGTAACTGGTGCTGCCGCTCGCCACATCGGCGCTGTCGGTGCTGGTGACGGTGTAGACCACCTGCCCGGCCCCGCTGTTCTCGTCGATGGCGCTGGCGATGCCGCCCGAAGTGATGGTCGGGGCCGTGTCGTCCAGATCGTTGATGGCTAGGGTGACCACCTGCTCGCTGGCATTGCCAGCGGCATCGGTGGCCACCACGGTGAAGCTGTAGCTCGCCTTGGTTTCATGATCCGGGTTGCCCGTGAGCGTCACCGCCCCCGTGGCCCCATTGATGCTGAACAGCGCGGCGTCCGCCCCCGCCTTCAGGCTGTAGCTGGTGCTGCCGCTCACCACGTCGGCGCTGTCGGTGCTGGTGACGGTATAGACCACCTGCCCGGCCCCGCTGTTCTCGTCGAGGGCGCTGGCGATGCCGCCCGAGGTGATGGTCGGGGCCGTGTCGTCCAGATCGTTGATGCCTAGGGTGACCACCTGCTCGCTGGCGTTACCGGCGGCGTCGGTGGCCACCACGGTGAAGCTGTAGCTCGCCTTGCTCTCGTGATCCGGGTTGCCCGTGAGCGTCACCGCCCCCGTGGCCCCATTGATGCTGAACAGCGCCGCATCTGCCCCCGCCTTCAGGCTGTAGCTGGTGCTGCCGCTCGCCACGTCGCCGCTGTCGGTGCTGGTGACGGTATAGATCACCTGCCCGGCCCCACTGTTCTCGGCGATGGCGCTGGCGATGCCGCCCGAGGTGATGGTCGGCGCCACTTCGTCCAGGTTATTGACCCCTAGGGTGATCACCTGTTCGCTGGCGTTGCCGGCGGCGTCGGTGGCCACCACGGTGAAGCTGTAGCTCGCCTTGCTCTCGTGATCCGGGTTGCCAATCAGGGTCACCGCCCCCGTGGCCGCGTCGATGCTGAACAGCGCGGCGTCCGCCCCCACCTTCAGGCTGTAGCTGGTGCTGCCGCTCGCCACGTCGCCGCTGTCGGTGCTGGTGACGGTATAGACCACCTGCCCCGCCCCGCTGTTCTCGTTGATGGCGCTGGCGATGCCGCCCGAGGTGATGGTCGGCGCCACTTCGTCCAGGTTATTGATGCCTAAGGTGACCACCTGCTCGCTAGCGTTGCCGGCGGCGTCGGTGGCCACCACGGTGAAGCCGTAGCTCCCCTTGGTTTCATGATCCGGGTTGCCAATCAGGGTAACCGCCCCCGTGGCCGCGTCGATGCTGAACAGCGCGGCGTCCCCCCCCGCCTTCAGGCTGTAGCTGGTGCTGCCGCTCGACACGTCGGCGCTGTCGGTGCTGGTGACGGTGTAGACCACCTGCCCCGCTCCGCTGTTCTCGTCGATGGCGCTGGCGATGCCGCCCGAGGTGATGGTCGGGGCCGTGTCGTCCAGATCGTTGATGCCTAAAGTGACCACCTGCTCGCTGGCATTGCCCGCCGCATCGGTCGCCACCACGGTGAAGCTGTAGCTTCCCTTGGTCTCGTAGTCCGGGTTGCCCGTCAGGGTCACCGCGCCCGTGGCGGCATTGATGCTGAACAGCGCCGCATCCGCTCCTGCCTTCAGGCTGTAGCTGGTGCTGCCGGTCGCGATGTCGCCGCTGTCGGTGCTGGTGACGGTGTAAACCACCTGCCCGGCACCGCTGTTTTCATTGATGGCACTGGCCGTCGCCCCCGAGGTGATGGTCGGCGCCACTTCGTCCAGGTTGTTGATGCCCAAGGTGACTACCTGCTCGCTGGCATTGCCCGCCGCATCGGTGGCCACCACGGTGAAGCTGTAGCTTCCCTTGGTCTCGTAGTCCGGATTGCCAATCAGGGTCACCGCGCCCGTGGCGGCATTAATGCTGAACAGCGCCACGTCCGCTCCCGCCTTCAGGCTGTAGCTGGTGCTACCGGTCGCGATGTCGCCGCTGTCGGTGCTGGTCACGGTGTAAACCACCTGCCCGGCACCGCTGTTCTCGTTGATAGCTGTTGCGGTAGCAGCGGAGGTAATGGTCGGGGCTGTGTCATCCAGGTTATTGACCCCCAAGGTAACCACCTGCTCGCTGGCGTTGCCCGCCGCATCGGTCGCCACCACGGTGAAGCTGTAGCTCCCCTTGACTTCGTAATCAGGATTGCCAATCAGGGTCACAACCCCCGTCACGGGGTTGATGCTGAAGGCTGCGTGATCACCCACCACCTTGAGGCTGTAAGTGACATCGCCCGCATCGCTTGCGACCGCGGTATACACGCTCTGCAAAGCACCGCTATTTTCCAAAATGGCAGCAGCCGTCGCGCTTGAGCTGAATTTGGGTGCGAAAGTATCAACCACCCCGGCAACGGCATCCGTCAAATTCTGCCCCGTTTGCGCTGACGTATATTCCCCGCCCTGGACGACAATCCCCTGCGCACTTTCTGTCAACGTCGCCTTGCCGTTGCTGACCTGCAATCCGGCAAGCAGATCCTCGATGGTTTTCTGGCTATTGCCACCGTTCTGACTATCGGCACCCGATAGTGCTGCCAGTACGGCTCCATATATTTCGCCTGCGCTCAGGCCGTTGGCGCTATCAAAGGCGCCGCCATTGGTCGGCACTACCGTGGTGCCATGCAAACTCGGCAGACCAAACAGGTCGGCCACGGCATTGTTGATGTCGTTGACCATGGATTCGGCGGGCAAACTACCGGCAGCCGCATCTTGCACCTTGTGATAAGCCAGGGTGCTCAGGACGTTGAGATTGACGGTAACGGTAGAATTAGGCTGCGACACCACTTCCATCGCAAACAGCTCTGCATTCAGGTCTTTGCCTGCCTGGGTCGCTTCATCGAGATAGTCGGCGCTGGAGCCGGTGTTAACGACCCGGGCGATGACCACGCCAAGATAGCTGCCAACCGCGATTGAGAAGGTGCCATCCGGATTGACCTGCGCCTCTCCCAGCAGAGTGACACCGTCAGCCTGGTAAACCTCGACCCGCAGATCATTGCCAGCGACAACCGGGCCGCCCACTATGGTCCCCGCAACTCTGTTGACGACACCGGCATCGGTACCACCATCACTATCGCTGCCTCCACCACTGCCAGCAGCCAGCGCGATCCCGCCAAGACCAAGTGCCCCCAGCCCGACCGTGATGGGGGTGAAGAAATCACTATCAGAACTCCCCTGCCAGATGAGTTGCTCACCATTGGCAGCCGTCTCTATTACCGGGCTCTCACTCGTCACCGCGGCACCGTTCAAGGCCGAGCCATCCAGCTCCGCCTGGGGAATAAACGCAGTATCCGGTTCATCATAAAAATCGGTGAGTTCCACCAGAACGCCATCGTCACTGGATTCGATGATCAGCGAGCCGCCCTTGCGTTTGACGAACAAGCCATCTGGGGATTTGCCGGTCGAGGTGTCGATTAACGCGTACTTGGCGCCAGATTGAGCCGGAATGATGACAGCATCGGTGAGAGGTATTTGCCGCAGTGAGCCGTCAGCAAGGCGCTCTACAAGTTGCAATGACTGTTTAACGCCTGTTTTTGAAGCCATGTAGATCTCCCTATCCACTTGTATTTAAATGACATATTTGTTAGGAATGACGGCCTGCGACAAAAGGCGACGGAGTCGATACTAGCAGACAAGTTGCAGTCGAAGATAGATGGTGCTGACCGGCCCGCCACGACTCAATCCAACCTGGAACATATGCCAAAAACCACATAAAAACAGATCCTTATGGCAGTAATCCCCCCCCCCCCTCTTGCCATACCTTTGGACCAGCATCCTCCCCTGGACCTGATGTCTAACATTCCCCGGTAGTTGCCACCCCCGGTGGCGGCACACCGTCATCTACCCTTGAAGGGCGCCGTCCGGGAGGACGGCCCTCCATTCGCCGAGACACAGAGAAGGACATCATGGGCAGCAAACGAAAATCCAGAACGGAAGAACCGGTCGTGGTCGAGGCGCAAAAGCCCCTTGGCAACAAGGCATACGAAAAGGCGCTGCGCCTCTTGCACGTGGAGCTGGTCAGGCTGCAGCAGTGGGTGGTGCACAAGGGGCTCAAGGTCTGCATCGTCTTCGAGGGGCGCGACGGGGCCGGCAAGGGGGGCACCATCAAGGCGATCACCGAGCGGGTCAGCCCCCGGGTCTTTCGGGTCGTCGCACTGCCCGCCCCCACGGAGAGGGAGAAGAGCCAGCTCTACTTCCAGCGCTACATCCCCCATCTGCCGGCGGCGGGGGAGATTGTCATCTTCGATCGCAGCTGGTACAACCGGGCCGGGGTGGAGCGCATCATGGGCTTTTGCAGCGAGGAGGCGAGCGACAAATTCCTGGCTGGCACCCCCATGGTGGAAAAAGCCCTGGTGGACTCTGGCATCATTCTGCTGAAGTACTGGCTGGAGGTGACCCCACAAGAGCAGGAGCGGCGGCTGCGTGATCGCATCGACGATGGCCGCAAGATCTGGAAGCTCTCCCCCATGGACATCAAGTCCTTCGATCGCTGGGATGACTACACCCGGGCGCGGGATGCCATGTTCATCGCCACCGACACCGCCTGGGCCCCCTGGTTCGTGGCCCACTCCGAGGACAAGAAACGGGTGCCCTCAACATCATCTCCCACCTGCTGGCGCACATCCCCTACGAGGCGCTGCCGGCGGAGCCGGTGAAGCTGCCCAAGCGCAAGATAGGCAAAGTCAAACCATCGGATCACCCGCTTCGCATCGTGCCAGCCCTCTTCTAGCCAGACGGGGTGAGCCCTGGCTCACCCCCTTTCCCTTCCAACCCCAAGGGACAGCAGGCGCCGCCGGCATCACCCAATAGCTTGTTGTTGTTCACGTTTTCCCGTTTGCCTCCCCTATACTTCAGCGACATTCAGGTCTGGCCGAGCGAGGAGGCCCCCATGTTGCGACTGTTTGCCCTGCTGCTTGTCTGCATGGTGTTCCCGGTGCGGGCACTGACCCTGACCCCGGTGGCGGGGGAGCTACGCCACCCCTGGGGGCTCGCCTTCCTGCCGGATGGCGGCTACCTCGTCAGCGAGCGCCCTGGGCGCCTGCTGCGCATCGATGCGGGCGGCAACCGCCATGTGGTCTCCGGCCTGCCGCCCCTCGCCGCCACGGGTCAGGGGGGTCTGCTCGATCTCGCCCTGGACAGCGATGGCTGGCTCTATCTCAGCTACAGCGAGCCGGGGGACGGAGGCGCCGGCACCGCCGTGGCCCGGGCCCGACTGCAAAAAGAGGCCCTCGTCGACTGGCAACTGCTGTTTCGCCAAGAGCCCAAGGTGGCCGGCGGCGCCCATTTCGGCTCCCGCCTGGTGCTGACGGAGGACCACCTCTTCATCACCCTGGGGGATCGCTACAGCGAGCGGGAGCGGGCCCAGACGCTGGACAACCACCTCGGCAAGACGGTGCGTCTGCACAAGGATGGCCGGGTCCCCGCCGACAACCCCTTCGTCAAGACGCCGGGGGCCCTGCCGGAGATCTGGAGCCTGGGCCATCGCAACATGCAGGGGGCGGCCCTGCGCCCGGGCAGCCAGCAATTCTGGGCCCACGAGCACGGCCCCCAGGGCGGGGACGAGGTCAACCTCATCCTGCCAGGCCACAACTACGGCTGGCCCAGAGTGACCTTTGGCGAGGAGTACGGGGGCGGCAAGATTGGCGTGGGCCAGAGCGCGCCGGGCATGACGGCACCGCGCTGGATCTGGGTGCCCTCCATCGCCCCCTCGGGCATGACCTTTTATCAGGGGGACTTGTTCAGGGAGTGGCAGGGGGATCTGTTCGTCGGCGCCCTGCGTGGTCAGGCCTTGTTGCGCCTGCACCTCGACGGAGACAAGATAGTGTCGGCGGAGCGGCTGCTGACTGATCTGGGGGAGCGGATCCGTACCGTCAAGGAGGGCCCCGACGGCGCCCTCTACCTGTTGACGGATTCAGGCCAGGGGCGCCTGCTCAAACTGACCCCATAGCATGAAAGGAGCAAGGATGAAGACGAATCGCATGCTGCTGGTGCTCTGCACCAGCCTCTGGTTGCTGGGCTGCAACACCATCCACGGGATGGGGCGGGACATCGAGAAGGCGGGGGAGGTGATCCAGGGCTCCGCCAAGCTGACGGACGCACCGGCCGCAGAGGGTCGCTGATCCCGGCCGGGTGGCGCTGTGGTTCGCCGCCTGTCGCCCCTCCTCTTACCCCTGTTCGGCGCTGGCCACCAGACTGGCCAGCGGCGCCATGGTCACCCTGACCCCGTGCTGTGCCAATGCCTCGCGGGCGCTCTGGGGCAACTGCTCGTCGGTGATCACCTGATCGATCGCATCCCAGCTCACCACGTTGAAGGTCCCCACCTTGCCATATTTGGACGAATCGCAGATGAGGATGCGGGTCGCCGCCGACTCCACAACGGCCCGCTTCACCGGCACCTTCTGTTCGCTCGGGGTGGAGATCCCCTGACTGTCCCAGGAGGAGGCTGACAGGAAGGCGATGTCCAGATGGAGGTTGCGCAGGAAGTGGGCGGTGGCCTCCCCGGCACAGGACTGGTTCTCGCGAATGACCTGACCCCCGGTGTGATAGAGGCGGCAGCGGCCGTGCTCAATGAGGTAGGCGCAAACCATGAAGTCGTTGGTCACTATCATCAAGTCTTCCCGAAGCGCCAGCTCCCGGGCCAGCTCCAGGGAGGT
The DNA here is from genome assembly GCF_027707845.1 of Aeromonas sp. QDB14. Lineage (NCBI taxonomy): Bacteria > Pseudomonadati > Pseudomonadota > Gammaproteobacteria > Aeromonadales > Aeromonadaceae > Aeromonas > Aeromonas sp. QDB14. The sequence goes on from NZ_JAPCJD010000005.1 coordinate 85,082, forward strand.
GGTACCGGCATCCAGATAGACGGTGCTCCCTTCGCTCACCTGGGCGGCGGCGAGCCGCGCAATGGCCAGCTTGGCCCCCTGCATCAGGCTGCGCTTGGCGGCGTGTGAGGGCTCGCTCTTGATCCGCTGGGAGAGGCTGACCCCGCCGGATACGGAGAGTACCCGCCCCTGCTCCTCCAGCTTCTGGATGTCGCGCCTGATGGTCATGTGGGAGACCTGCAGCCAGTCGGTCAGCTCCACTATGCTGACCACACCGCGCTCTGCCAGCAGTTGCAGGATACGTTGCTGTCGCTCTACGGGAATCATCTTGCCTCGCGCCTCGGGAAAAGGAAGGTGCCATTCTACCCCAGCGACCTGGGAAAAAATGATAAATAACCTGAAACGGGCTCACAAATCACATTTATTCACAATAAACACGCTAAAAATTGACCCAAAAGAATCTCAATCCGCATAAATAACAAAAGTTAACACCAAATAAGTTATTTTTTGTGACGACCGCCTGATATTTCATCGCCGCAAGCCTCTACTATCTGCTCATCAGTCGTAATCGAGGAATCACGAGATGAGCACTCCCTATCATGTTGCGGTCATCGGCCTGGGCGCCATGGGCATGGGCGCCGCCCGTTCCTGCCTGCGGGCCGGGCTCACCACCTATGGCATCGACCTCAGCGAACAGGCCCGCGGCCAGTTGCAGCAGGCCGGTGCAGCCGCCGTCATGGCCGATGCCAGGCCCCTGGCGGAGACCCTGGATGCCGTGCTGTTGCTGGTGGTCAACGCCACCCAGGTGCGCCGCATCCTGCTCGGCGAAGCGGGGCTGGCTCGCCACCTCAAACCGGGCACCGCCATCATGGTCTCTTCCACCATCGCCGCCGAAGAGGCGAGCGCCCTGGCTGCCGAGCTGGCGCTGATGGGGTTGCCGATGCTGGATGCGCCGGTTTCCGGTGGTGCCATCAAGGCCGATGCCGGTGAAATGACGGTGATGGCCGCAGGCGCCGACGCCGCCTTCGACAAGCTGGCCCCGGTGCTGGATGCGGTGGCCGGCAAGGTCTACCGGGTCGGCAGCGAGCCGGGCCAGGGCAGCACAGTCAAGATCATCCACCAGCTGCTGGCCGGGGTGCACATCGCGGTGGCCGCCGAGGCCATGGCGCTGGCCAGCCGGGCAGGGGTGTCCCTGGATCTCATGTATGACGTGGTGACCCATGCCGCCGGCAACTCCTGGATGTTTGAAAACCGCATGCCTCGGGTGCTGGCCGGTGACTACCAGGCCCGCTCCGCAGTGGACATCTTCGTCAAGGATCTCACCCTGGTGGCGGACACCGCCAAGGCGCTGCGCTTCCCGCTGCCGCTCGCGAGCACGGCGCTGAACATGTTCCTCGGTGCCAGCAACGCGGGCCACGGCCAGGAAGATGACAGCGCCGTCATCAAGATCTTCTCAGGCATCACCCTGCCGGGTCAGGAGGAGCAAGCATGAAACTCGGAGTCATCGCAGACGACTTCACCGGCGCCACCGACATCGCCGGTTTCCTGGTGGAGAACGGCCTCTCCACCATCCAGTTTGCCGGCATCCCGGCAGAGGCGGATCTGACCGGGGTCGACGCCGTGGTGATCAGCCTCAAGAGCCGCTCCTGCCCGGCCGATGAGGCAGTGCGCGACTCCCTGGCGGCCCTCGACTGGCTCAAGGCCCGCGGCTGCCCACGCATCTACCAGAAGTACTGCTCCACCTTCGACAGCACGGCGGCGGGTAATATCGGCCCCGTCACCGACGCCCTGCTGGCCGCGCTGGAGAGCAAGTTCACCCTGATCTGCCCGGCCCTGCCGGTAAACGGTCGCACCGTCTATCAGGGCAACCTCTTCGTCGGCGCCCAGCCGCTCGCCGAGTCCGGCATGCGCCATCACCCCATCACCCCCATGACCGACAGCAACCTGCTGCGGCTGATGGAGGGGCAGGCCCAGGGCCGTGCCGGTCTGGTGCCGTTCAATACCATCGCACAGGGTCCCGGCGCCATTGCCGACGCCTTTGAGCAGCTAACGCAAGCGGGTGTGCGCTACGCCGTGGTCGACACCCTGACCGAGCAGCACCTGCTGGACATCGCCACCGCCGCCCTCGACATGCCCCTGGTGACCGGCGGATCCGGCCTCGCCATCGGCCTGGCCCGTCAGCTTGGCAGCGGCGATCTGCAGGGTGCCCGCGAAGCGGGCTGGCCCAGAGGCACCCGCGCCGCGGTGCTGTCGGGCTCCTGCTCCGAGATGACCAACCGTCAGGTGGCCCGCTATCGCCAGCACGCTCCTGCCCTGGCGCTGGATGTGGTGCGCTGCCTCGAAGAGGCCGACTACCCGGCCGAGCTGGCGCGCTGGGTACTGGACCAGCCCCGGACCCCGGCGCCGCTGGTCTACGCCACCACCAGCCCGGCAGAGCTGGCCCGCATTCAGGAAACCCACGGCCAGCAGGCGGCCAGCGACGCGGTGGAACACTGCTTTGCCCGCCTCGCCCAACTGCTGCAAGGCGCCGGGGTGGACCGCTTCATCATCGCCGGTGGCGAGACCTCGAGCCGGGTCACCCAGGCCCTCGGCGTCAAGGCGTTCCACATAGGCCCGCAGATCGCCCCCGGTGTGCCCTGGGTGCGGGCCATCGACGCCCCCCTGTCGCTGGCCCTCAAGTCCGGCAATTTCGGGAGCGACGACTTCTTCGACAAGGCTCAGGAGTACTTCCATGACTGAACAGGCACTGCGCGACACCATGGTGATGCTGGGGGCCTCCCTCTTCCAGCGCGGATATGCCACCGGGGGCGCCGGCAACCTCTCCGCCCTGCTGCCGGACGGCACCCTGATCGCCACCCCGACCGGCTCCTGCCTGGGACGGCTCAGCGCCGACAGGCTCTCTCACGTCAACCTGCAGGGGGAACACCTGGGAGGTGATCGCCCCTCCAAGGAGGTGGCCTTCCACCTCGCCATCTACCACAACAATCCGGACTGCCGGGCCGTGGTGCACCTGCACTGCACCCACCTGACCGCCCTCTCCTGTCTGGAGGGGCTGGATCCGGCCAACGTCATCCGCCCCTTCACCCCCTACTACGTGATGCGGGTCGGCCAGTTGCCGCTCATCCCCTACTACAAACCGGGGGATGCCCGCATCGCCGAGGAGCTGGGGCGCCGCGCTCCCGAAGGCAACGCCTTCCTGCTTGCCAACCACGGCCCCGTGGTGACGGGCAAGGATCTGGTGGATGCGGTCAACAACATGGAAGAGCTGGAGGAGACGGCGCGCCTGGCACTGATGCTTCATGGCCAGTCCATCCGCTACCTGAGCGAACCCGAAATTGATGAATTGAGGAGGATGAAACCATGAGCAAGTTTGCAGCCAATCTCACCATGCTGTTTACCGAGGTGCCGTTCCTGGAGCGCTTCGCCGCCGCCCGCGACGCAGGCTTCGAGGCGGTGGAGTTCCTCTTCCCCTACGAGTGGCCGGCCGCAGAGCTGGGCCGCCGCTTGCGCGAGCAGGGGCTCTCCCAGGCCCTGTTCAACATGCCGCCGGGCAACTGGGCGGCAGGGGAGCGCGGCATGGCCGCCCTTCCGGGGCGGGAAGCGGAGTTTCGCGGCCACCTGCCAACCGTGCGTGACTACGCCCTGGCGCTCGGCTGCACCAAGGTACACGCCATGAGCGGCATCGTGGACCCTGCTCATAGCCTCTCGGCTCACCGCCAGACCCTGATCGACAACATCCGCTTCGCCGCCGACTTCCTGGCCGAAGACGGCATCAAGGTACTGCTCGAGCCGCTCAACGATCGGGATGTGCCCGGTTACTTCCTGGCCCACCAGCTCGACGCCCTGGCCTTGGTGCAGGAGATAGACAGACCCAACGTGGGGGTGCAGCTCGACCTCTATCACGCCCAGATCATGGACGGGGATCTCACCCGTCTCATCGGCAAGCTGGGCCCGGCCATCGGCCACGTCCAGATCGCCTCGGTGCCGGATCGCCACGAGCCGGACGAGGGGGAGATCGCCTACCCCCACCTGTTCAAGGCGCTGGCGCAGGCGGGCTACCACGACTGGATAGGCTGCGAGTACAACCCCAGAGCCGGCACCCGGGAAGGGCTGGGCTGGCTGACACAACAATAACGACCCTGAACATGAACGAGTCTGAGGATAACAAGATGCAGATCATCATCACCGGCGGCGGTGGCTTCCTGGGCCAGAAACTGGCCCGGGCCCTGCTGCAAGGCCCCCACCCCTTCACCGAGCTGCTGCTGGTGGACATCCAGCAGCCGCAACCCCCCCTGCCGGACCCCAGGGTTCGCTGTCTGCGGGCCGACCTCACCGAACCCGGTGTCGCCGAGTCCCTCATCAGCGAGCGGACCACCGTGGTCTACCACCTGGCGGCCATCGTCAGCAGCCACGCGGAGCAGGACTTCGATCTGGGCTGGCAGGTCAACCTGGACACCACCCGCACCCTGCTGGAGGCGTGCCGCCATGCCCGGCCGGGCATCCGCTTCGTCTTCACCAGCTCGCTCGCCGTCTATGGCGGCCCGCTGCCGGAGCTGGTGAATGACGGTACCGCCCTGACCCCCACCTCCTCCTACGGCGCCCAGAAGGCCATGGGGGAACTGCTGGTCAACGACTACAGCCGCAAGGGCTTCGTCGACGGTCTGGTATTGCGCCTGCCCACCATCTGCGTGCGGCCGGGCAAGCCGAACCGCGCCGCCTCCTCCTTTGTCAGCAGCATCATCCGCGAGCCGCTGCAAGGGGAGAGCGCCATCTGCCCGGTGAGCCCAGATCTGCGCCTCTGGCTCTCCAGCCCCGCCACCGTGGTCGCGAACTTCCTGCTGGCGGCCAGACTTCCCGCCACCGGTGACGCCCGCAGCATCAACCTGCCCGGCATCAGCGTGACCGTCGGCGAAATGCTGGAGGCCCTCGCACGGGTCGGTGGCCAGGCGGCCCGGGATCGGGTGCAGTTTGCCGCCGATCCGGCCATCGAGCGCATCGTGGCGAGCTGGCCGGGACGCATCGACAACCAGCGGGCCAGCGCCCTCGGTTTCGCGGCAGACAGGACGTTTGCCGACATCATCGACAGTTTCATCACCCATGACATGCAGGAGGCATCATGAGCGACATCCCAACCCCCATCATCGGTCTCATCATCGCGGTCTTCGTGCTGGTGTTCCTGGTCATCCGCACCCGGGTGCACGCCCTGATCGCCATGCTGGCGGCGGCCTGCATCGCCGGGATCACCGGCGGCATGAGCATCGACAAGACCCTCACCGTGATCACCCAGGGCTTTGGCTCCACCCTCGGCAGCATCGGCATCGTCATCGGCCTCGGGGTCATGATGGGTCGCCTGCTTGAGGTCTCCGGCGCCGCCGAACAGATCGCCTACAGCTTCATCAAGTGGCTCGGCAAGCGCCGCGAGGAGTGGGCACTGGCCATCACGGGCTACATCGTCAGCATCCCCATCTTCGTGGATTCCGCCTTCGTCATCCTCTATCCGGTGGCCAAGGCGCTGGCAAAAAGTGGCAAGCGCTCCCTGCTCACCCTGGGGGTGGCGCTCGCGGGCGGCCTGGTGGTAACCCACCATACCGTGCCGCCGACCCCGGGCCCGCTGGGGGTTGCCGGCCTGTTTGGCGTGGACATCGGCGCCATGCTGCTGACCGGCATGGCCCTGGCCATCCCCTGCGTGCTCGGCATCGTCTTCTACGCCCAGTGGCTCGACAAGAAGTACCCCGAGTTCGGTGCCCAGGCCGCCCAGACCCCGGACGAGCTGCAAGCCACCTATGAGCAGTACCTCAAGGAGAAGGAGGGCAAGACCCTGCCGAGCCTGACCCTGTCGCTGCTGCCGATCCTGGTGCCCATCGTGCTCATCTTCGTCAAGGCCATCTTCACCACTCTGGCCACCCTGGAGGGCATGGACGGCCTGATGGCGAACCCCCTGGTGCAGGGCATCAACTTCATCGGCACCCCCATCATCGCGCTGGCCATCAGCGTGCTGCTGGCGGTCTACACTCTGGTGCCGCACATGGACAGGCACGCCACCGCCGCCCGCCTGGAAGAGGGGCTGCAGTCGGCCGGCATCATCCTGCTGGTGACCGGTGCCGGTGGAGCGCTGGGGGCCGTGCTGCGCGACAGTGGCGCAGGCCAGCAACTGGCCGAGCAGATCGCCCAATTGCCCATCTCCCCCATCCTGATCCCCTTCATCGTGGCGACCCTGGTGCGCCTCATCCAGGGGTCCGGCACCGTGGCCATGGTGACGGCGGCCTCCATCTCCGCCCCCATCCTGGCGCAGATCCCCGGGGTCAACATGCTGCTGGCCGCCCAGGCCGCCACCATGGGGTCGCTCTTCTTCGGCTACTTCAACGACAGCCTGTTCTGGGTGGTCAACCGCATGATGGGCATCTCCGACGTCAAGCAGCAGATGATCGTCTGGTCCATCCCGACCACCATCGCCTGGGCCATTGGCGGCACCGGCGTCGCCCTGCTGAACCTGCTGTTCGGCTCCGGCGGCACCTGGTTCGACCCCGTGCTGCCGCTGCTGGTGCTGGCCCTCATCGTCTGGTACGTCAAGGGGCAGTCCCTGGCTCCGGCGGCAGGGGCCGTCCCGAGCCGGGAGTCATAACCCGCACCGTCACGGCAACGCTGTGTGACGAGGGCCAGTCTGCTAGACTGGCCCTCTTTTTCGTTCATTCATCTTGCAAAGGAGTGTTTGGATGCCTGCGTCTTCCTGGTGGGACAAGTCCACCGGTTTTGCCCTGCTCACCATCTTGTTGTGGGCCTCCCTCGCCGCGCTCACCTCCCGGATCACCAGCGTCTCGCCGCTGGTGCTGGTGGGGCTGGTGCTGCTGTTCTGCGGGGCGGGCACTCTGCCATTCTGGCGCCAGTGGCGCGCCAGCCCCCTCACCTGGCTGGTGACCATCACCGCCCTGCTGCTCTATCACCTGCTGCTGTTCACAAGCTTTCGCCACGCCCCCGTGCTGGAGGCAAACCTCATCAACTACCTCTGGCCGCTGTGCATCATCCTGTTCACCCCCTTGCTGCTGCCGGGTCATCCCCTGAGCCTGCACCATCTGCTGGCCGGGGCCCTGGGTCTCGCGGGATCGGTGCTGGTGATGGTCGATGGTCACCTGCAGTTGCAACAGGCCCATCTGCCCGGCTACCTGCTGGCCCTCGGCGCCGCCATCGTCTGGGGCGCCTATTCCGTGCTCTCCCGCCGCCTGCCTCCCGCTCCCGCCGTGGTCACGGCCGCCGCCTGCCTGCCCGCAGGGCTCCTGGCCCTGCTGCTGGCATGGATGCTGGAAGGCCCCTTGCCATTCGCCCGGATCCCCCTGGGGGACTGGCTGCTCATCGCCGGGCTCGCCCTCGGCCCCATGGGGGCGGCCTTCGTCACCTGGTATCTGGCGCTGCGGGACGGAGATCCGCGCCGCATCGGCGCGCTCGCCTACCTCACCCCCTTGCTGAGCACCCTGCTGCTGGTCTGGCTCAACGGCGAGGCGCTCACCCCGCGCCATCTGCTGGCGGGGGGGCTCATCATGGGCGGCGCCCTGCTCGGCCTGCTGGTGAAGAGCCCAAGTCAACGGGAGCTGGCACGGCCACTGTCATAAAAACGCCATCAGACCTGATTAAGCTCGCGCCCATTGCGTGATTCAAGCAGGAATCTGATGTGAAAATTGCCCATTTTGCCTCCCTCTCTTCCCTCGTCTTGCTGCTGGTGGCCGGTGTCCAGGCCACCGCGCTCTATCATGGCTGGCAACAATTCAACCACTCGGCCCAGGCCCAGCGTCTGCAGGAGCGCCTGCAACAGCAACTGAGCGGTCCGCTGCAGGGGGCGCTTCGCGACTATCTCGGCAGCGGGGATCCCCTGCTGCTGGCCCAGGCACAGGGGGTGCGCCAGCAGGCGCTGGCGCTGCTGTCCCGCCTGGAGGATCCCCAGACCCAGCCGCTAAACGCCCGGCTTGAGCAGATGAAAACCCGCATTGACGGCGACTATCTGGCGGCGGGCAAGCTCTCCGGCAACAGCCAGTGGTTGCTGCAAAATGCCGAGAACGAGTTGACCACCCAGGCCAAAGCATTGCTCCGTTACGGCCAGCAGGGAGCAGCCGCCGGGCGGGATCCTGCCCTTGCCGAGCAGTATCGCCAGGGGGCGGCCGACATCCTGACCGCCCTCCCCTCCCTCGCCCACCAGCGCCAGAACTACATGGAGCAGGCGAGTGCCAAGCGTTTCGAAGGGCTGCAATTCGAACTGGCTGCCCTGCAAAAGCAGGCCGACTCCCTGGCCGCCCTGCCGAGCCTGGCACTTTTCGAGGAGGCACCGGCCGACGAATTCACCCTGGGAGAGCCGATACGCAAGGAGCTCGGGGATCAGCCCAAAGCCGAGCTGACCTCCCTGCTCAAGCGCTATCCCCAGGAGCTGGAAAACAGCCGCAAGGCGCTGCAGCAGCAGCAGGCCGCTCGTCAGATGGTGCAGCAGGACATCACCCAGCTGCTGCAAGCGGGGGAGCAATTGGGTGAACAACTCGCCGCCGCCCGTCAGACCATGAACCGGGAGCTGGCCACCGTGCTCGGCGTGCTGGCGCTCTGCCTGGTCGTGGTGGCCCTGCTGTTCGCCCTGGTGCAGCGTCGCTGGCTGGTCAGGCCCCTGCTGCAACTGCGGGCAGCCTTCCTGCAGCTCGACGCCACGGGTCAGGCCCAGCTGCTGACCCCGGGGCGCGAGCGCAACGAACTGGCGGACATCGTCGCGAGCTACAACCGCCTGATACAGCGCCTGCAACAGGATCAGCAGCAGAAGGCGGGGCAGCTCTCCAGCGTCTCTTCCAGCCTGCAGGAGATGGTGGAGCAGGTGCAGGAGATCCATCACAGCACCCGCACCACGGAGCAGGCGGTGGATGAGAGCGACACCATGATGCAGGAGCTCAACCAGCTCGCCAGCGAGGTGCACCAGGTCGCCGCCGAAATCGCCCAGCACGCCCAGCACAATGAACACTCCATGAGCCAGAGCGAGCGGCTGGTCGGGGGCATGCTGACCGCTACCGCCCAGACCGGGCTCGCCATCGACGAGAGCAGCGGCGCCCTGGCCCAGCTGACCCGCTCGGTGGAGGACGTGACTGCCATCGTCGACGTCATCGGCCATATCTCCCAGCAGACCAACCTGCTGGCCCTCAACGCCGCCATCGAGGCGGCCAGGGCCGGGGAGCAGGGACGCGGCTTCGCGGTGGTAGCCGACGAGGTGCGCCACCTCTCCGCCGACACCCAGCGCTCCCTCGGCCAGATCACCGAGATCCTGGCCAGCCTCACCCAGGCGGGGGATCAGCTCGCCACCGTGCTGGCCCGCATCACCGCAGAGGCCGCCGAGCAGCGCCAGCAGGCGGAGCAGCTGCGCCAGACCACCCTGACGGTGCGGGAGATGGCGCGCAGCACCGCCGTCATCGCCCTGCAGGGCGCCGACAATGCCAAGAGCCAGGAGCACAGGCTGGCGAGCTTCGCCGCCCTCATCGGTCGCATCAGCCAGCACGCCCGCCAGGGCAGCCGCCTCTCGGTACAGGTCTCGGAGCACATACACCACCAGGCCCAGCAGATCCCCCGGATCCTGAGCCAGGCCTGATAACCCCCGGGTCTGGTTCGCACCAGACCCGGGGCGCGTTCCCTGTCTACCTGCCCGCGGCCCGGCCTTGCCGCAACCCTTCCCCTGATACTCCCGTCACGTCTTCACGGGCGATGACGGGTTGCCTCATCCATTCAGTCACAGGCCCTCTCACCCCTTTCACATCCCTGGTCCCCCTGTCTGTCGGGGCGACGGCTCACGCTCACGACAGTGGGCATCCCACCGGGCCCATCTTTTTTTGTGATACAAAATTATATGTTGCCACCGGGTTAACAAAGAAAGTTCTGCCTTGACGGCAAGATCTGCGCAGGAGAACGGTGAAATCACCATAAAAGCGCTGTCATTGCCGACATGAGTGGCCTGGGAGTGCCCACACCAAGAATCATGATTATTTGCACTCGGTCATATTTTTGAAACTTGCCGGGAACTTTACATTGATATTTCGCACCGCGAACGTACTCTTGGTGATGTCAGATCGCCAAGGATCGACAGCCAAAAAATAACGACTGTAACGATGCAGATAGCCCCGACCGATGCGCCAAGGCATCAGACACAAGGGCACGACAGAGAACCATTTTTTGCCCTTCGGGGTGTTGATTGCAATGCCAATACCGAGCGGCGGGTGCCTACCCGGCTGCCGGATAAAAAAGCTAAGTCCATAAAATCAGGAGCAATAACAAATGGAAAAAGTGATCTTCAAGCGCGCCGCGTTGAGTGCTGCCGTGGTCGCGGCACTGGTCGCCCCCGGCATGGCGTTCGCCGCTCAAGACATGATGAGCCCGGAATACGGCAAGTCCTACAGCGCCTTCATCGACGAAGGCAAGCTCACCGGTGGCCTGTTCTACTTCCAGCGTGAGCGTGATCGCGTCCAGGCCGGTCCGGGTCAGGATGGCAAATACCACTCCAACCTGAGCCATGCCACCACCCAGGCAGCCCTGAACTTCAACTCCGGCTATGCATGGGGTGTGGTCGGCGTCGACGTGGGCGGCTTCGGTGCCTACGATCTGGCCGTTGACGAGAGCAATGGCGTCAACGAAGAGAACGAGTTCTCCTTCTGGGGCGACAAGTGGGGTTCAGGTGGTGACGGCGTTCCCGAGAACGGCTTCAGCCTCTCCAACGCCGCCCTGAAATTCAAGTTCGGTGACGCCGTCACCGCCAAGGGTGGTTACACCCAGCTCTATGTACCCGGCATCCTCGGCGTCAACTGGTCCTATCAACCCGGTACCTACCGTGGTGGCCAGATCGAAGGCACCTTCGGCGGCCTCTACCTGACCTACGCCATCGCCGACGAGTACAAGGCTCCCTGGTTCAAGAACACCACCGGCTTCTCCAAGAGCAGCCCCTATGCCAGCGATCCCTTCACCGATGCGAACAAGATCGACTATATCCACGGTCTGGCCGCTCGCTACACCTTCGAGAACGGCACTGCCGTCACCGCTGGCTTCGGTCAGTCCGAAGGCTACATGGGCAGCTACCACTTCAAGCTGGCCCACAAATTCGACGTACTGGGTGGCCTGAACACCAGCTACCAGTTCTACGGTTCCGACACCGAGAACAGCGACTATGACGGCCTGGCCTGGCAACAAGCCCTGACCGCCAGCTGGGCAGCCGGCCCCTATGGCTTCCGTCTGGAAGGCCTGTGGACCAAGGCTGAAGGGGATCTGGGCAACTACCTGCCCCGTCTGACCCGCGGCTACGGCAACTCCCAGGGCGCGAACGAAATCTGGTGGGATTCCCGCTCCGACTGGAACCACAACGACGAGAAAGCCCTGTTCTTCGGCGTGACTCGTTCCCTGGATGATCTGGTGGGTGCACCGGGCTGGGGCGTGGGTGTCTCCGGTGCCTACGGCTGGGATGCCAACAACGGCGACAAGTCCCTGGAAGGCGGCAAAGAGTGGGCAGCCAACTTCGACGTCATGTACACAGTGCAGGACGGCAAGCTGAAGGGCACCCTGTTCAAGCTGCACTACACCGACTACAACAACGAACAGGACGACAAGGGCAGCTGGTACTACCCGAACATGTTCAGCTCCGAGCATGACGTCAAGTTCCACATCATCATGCCGTTCACCATCATGTAATCAGGCATCTGATGTGACCGAAAACCGGGCCTCTGGCCCGGTTTTGTTTTTGGTGGCACCACGCTACCATGCCAGCTTCGGGCCACCTGCCGGCCGTCAATCAGGACCATGCTCATGCCCCATCCCTTCGTGCTCGTCACCGGCTGCTCCAGCGGCATCGGCCTCGCCGCCGCAAGAAAGCTCGGTGCCTGGGGCTTCACCGTCATCGCTTCCGCCCGCAAGGCCGAGGATGTGGCCCTGCTGCAGCAGCAGGGTCTATTGGCGGTGCAACTGGATCTGGCGGACAGCACCAGCATAGAGCGAGGGGCGGCAGAGGCGCTGGCCCTGGCAGAAGGGCGCCTATACGGCCTCTTCAACAACGGCGCCTACGGCCAGCCCGGTGCGCTGGAAGATCTGCCCACCGAGGCGCTGCGCGAGCAGTTCGAGACCAACCTCTTTGGCTGGCATCACCTCATTCGCCAGGTATTGCCCCCCATGCTGGCGGCAGGCGAGGGGCGCATCGTGCAGAACAGCTCGGTGCTTGGCCTGGTGGCCATGAAGTATCGTGGCGCCTACAACGCCAGCAAGTTCGCGCTGGAAGGCTATACCGACACCCTGCGCCTGGAACTTGCGGGCAGCGGCGTGCACGTCAGCCTGATCGAACCCGGCCCCATCGACACCCGGTTTCGCGCCAATGCCCGGGAGGCCTTCCTGCGCCACATAGATCCCGCCACCAGCCGCCATCAGGACGCCTATGCCCAGACGCTGGCCAGGCTGGAGCGTGAAGGGGGTGCCCGCGGCTTTACCCTGCCAAGCGAGGCCTGCATCCCGCCGTTAGTGCATGCGCTCACGAGCAAGCGCCCCAGGCACCGCTACCCGATCACCTTCCCGACCAAATTGTTTACCGTGCTGCGCCGCCTGCTGCCAAGCCGCTGGCTGGACAAGCTGCTGATCAAATCCGCCTGATAAAGGTGCCCTCGGCGGGCCTCCTCTTGACATGCACCTGTCTTAGCAACGATGCCCGCTCAATAGTGCTGGCCGTTGCTGTAGTAGTGACTCTTGACGATGGGCAGCACCTGCACCACCACATAGGTCTGCTCCCCCAGCACCGCTTTCAGGTGGCGGGTGATGAGGGCGGCGGCGGCATCCTGCATCTCCTGCGGTCGCTCGAACCAGACCAGCTCCACGAAGGGAAAACCGGCTTCGGGCTGGCCATCTCGTACCCACTGGCTCGGCACGCACTCCAGGGTGACGAACTCCGGCTTGCCACCGGTCAGGGCGCAGAGGTCCGCCATCAGGGGGGCGCTTATCCGCTGCAGGGTGTCGACAGAAACTGCCCGAAAACGAAGGTGGGGCATGGGAAACCTCTTGGCTGTGACAAATGAGGACTTATCATAGAGCACTCATCCCGCTCATATAAGGTGCCTCATGAGATTCCATCCCACGCTGCTCTCCTTCCTGCTCTGCCTGCTGCTGCCGCTCCATGCCATGGCCGATCCGGCCTTTTACCGCATCAACAAGGGCAACGAACAGCACTGGCTGCTGGGGTCCATCCATGCGGGCAAACCCTCTCTCTATCCCCTGCCGGACCCGGTGGAGCGCGCCTGGCAGCAGAGCCGCGCCCTGGTGATGGAGGTGGACATGACCCACATCAGCCAGGAGCAGTGGCAGGAGATGGGCGCCATCACCCGGCTCGTCGACGGCAAGACCCTCAAGGATCACCTGCCCATCGACCTCTACCGTCGCACCCTCATCGCCGCGGGCCAGAACGGTCTGAACGAGAGCATGCTGGCCCCGCTGCGTCCCTGGTTTGCGGCCATTACCCTGACCCAGGCAGCCCTGGAGCGCACCGGCTATCGCGGTGAATACGGTGTCGACCAGCACTTCGCCAAGCGGGCGAACGACGGCGGCAAGCCCATCGTCGGGCTGGAGACCCTGCTGGAGCAGCTCGGCTATCTCGCGAGCGTCGGCGACAACCAGACCTTGATGCTGGAGAGCACCCTGGACGAGCTGCCCGACATCCAGCAGGGGTTCGACGCCGTGATGACCGCCTGGCAGAATGGGGACGAGGCCACCCTCATCAATCTGCTCAGGGAGGAGATGGCGCCGCCCAAGCTGCAAGCCTGGCTGGAACAGACCCTGCTGGCAGAGCGCAACCGCAACTGGGTCAAGAAGTGGCCCAGCCTGCCGAACGAGAGCTTTATCGTAGTAGGGGCCCTGCATCTTTACGGCGAGCACGGGCTGCTCGCCCTGCTGGAGCAGCAGGGCTGGCGCATCACGCCCCTCACCGAACCGACCCTGGAGAAAGCAAAATAGCGTCCAGTCCGGCGACCTGACGCGCCGGATGCGCGTCGGCTCACAGAATTCGCTGCCGATTAAATAACCAGAGAGGGAGTTGATCGAGATCATCCCCTCCCTCCTGAAGAGGTATCTATCATGCCTGTCACCGCCCAGTGACAGGAGTGAACGAGATGGAATTCTGGATGAACCTGATGTTCGGCAACAGCGTGGGGCTGATGTCCATGCTGGTGATTTTCGGCACCTTCCTGCTCATCAGCGCCTACGCGGTCTATTTCATCTACAAGGTGATGCACGCAGAGCCGCCCAAAGAGGGGCAATAACCAGGCTCGCTCAGACCGCCCTCCCCGGCAGGGCCGGGGCCCGCGAGCGTTGCCATTCTAAGGCCCACCAAGGCCCGCTATACTGGCTCCCTCATTTCCATGCGGGGAGCCTGCCGTGTCTCATAACGACGAACTCTCACTGTTCCTGCAGGAAGTGGCCGACGTGCGGCCCCTTCGCAGCGACCATATCGCCCCCGTTGCGGGCAACAGCCAGCCCACCGAGGCGCAACTCGCGCGCCGGGAAGCCGCCACCGCCGAACAACTCACCCTGGATCACCTCGGCACGGAAGCAGTCGAGATGCTGGACCCCCATGCCATCGTCGGCTTCAAGCGTGACGGCGTGCAGGAGGGGGTCTACAAGAAGCTGCGCCTTGGCAAATACGAGCTGCAAGGCTCCCTCGACCTGCACCACAAGACGCTCAACGAGGCCCGTATCGCCCTGGTGCAGTTCGTCCAGGAGTGCGAAGTGCGGGATATCCGCTGCCTGCTGATCCTGCACGGCAAGGGGGAGCGCAGCACCCCGCGTGCCCTGCTCAAGAGCCATGTCAGCGCCTGGCTGCCACAGTTGCCTTCGGTGATGGCCATGCACAGCGCCGAGCGCCGCCACGGCGGCAGCGGTGCGCTCTACGTATTGCTGCGCAAGAGCGAGCGCAAGAAGGCGGAAAACCGCGAACGGCACCAGAAGCGCCTCGGCTGACTGCCTGAGGGTGGCACCAGGGTGGATGGCAGTGCTAGCATCGGGCGGCCCCGATCATGCCAGGTACGGGGTGCATACCATCAGGGACGATAACAAGGACAATCCCATGTCATACCAGAAACTCGAACAACATCAGCAACAACTGCACCGCCTCTCCCACCTCTCCGCCATCTGCGGCTGGGATCAGGCCGCCATGATGCCGGAGGGGGGCAACGAGGCCCGCGCCGAGGCGATGGCGGAGCTCGGCGTGCTGATCCACGGCAAGCGCACCGCCCCCGAGCTTGGGGAGTGGATTGCCAAGGCAGAGAGTGAACCGCTGGACGAGCACCAGCGTGCGAACCTGCGGGAGATCAAGCGCCAGTGGCAGGATGCAAGCCTGCTGCCGGGGGCGCTGGTGGAGGCGCTTTCCCTCGCCGGCAGCAAATGCGAGCACGCCTGGCGTCGCCAGCGCAAGGAGAACGACTGGGCAGGTTTTGCCCCGAACCTCGAGGAGGTGGTGCGCCTGTCGCGAGAGGTGGCTCGCCTGCGCGCCGACGCGCTCGGGGTGCGCCCCTATGACGCCATGCTGGCGCTGTACGAGCCCGGCATGACGAGCGCGAGGATGGATCAGATCTTCGGCGATCTGACGAGCTGGTTGCCCGGCCTCATCCAGACCGTGAGCGAGCGGCAGAAGAGCGACACCATCCTCACCCCGCAAGGCCCGTTCCCGGTTGCGACGCAGCAGGCGCTCGGCCAGGAGGTGATGGGGCTGCTCGGCTTTGATTTCGCCCACGGCAGGCTCGATGTGAGCAGCCACCCGTTCTGCGGCGGCGTGCCGACGGACGTGCGCATCACCACGCGCTACAACGAGCAGGAGTTCGTCTCCAGCCTGATGGGCATCGTCCACGAGACGGGCCACGCACGCTACGAACAGGGCCTGCCGCGCACACTGCTCGGCCAGCCGGTGGCCGAGGCGCGTTCCATGGGCATTCACGAGAGCCAGAGCCTGTTCTGCGAGATGCAGCTCGGCCATCACCCCGCGTTCCTCGCGCTGATTGCACCGCGCATCCGCGCGCACTTCGGCGAACAGGCCGCGCTCGCCCCCGCGAACCTCGAGAAGCTGTACAACAGGGTCGAGCCCGGCTTTATCCGCGTCGATGCGGACGAGGTCACCTACCCGGCCCACGTCATCCTGCGCTACGAGCTGGAGCGGGACCTGATGGAAGGGCGCATCGAGGTCGCGGACATCCCCGAGCTGTGGGACGCGAAGATGCAACAGTGGCTCGGCTTGTCCACGAAGGGCAACTACCAGAACGGCTGCATGCAGGACATCCACTGGACGGACGGCTCGTTTGGCTACTTCCCGAGCTACACGCTCGGCGCCATGTACGCGGCGCAGCTGCGCTTTGCACTCGAGCGTGAGCTCGGCGACATGGGCACGCTCGTAGAGTCCGGCCGCCTGCCGGAGATCTTTGGCTGGCTCGGTCGCCATATCTGGTCCCAGGGCAGCCTGCACGGCACGGACGAGCTCATTCGCCGCGCGACCGGTGAGGCGCTCAATCCCCAATGGCTGCGCAAACACCTCGAACAGCGCTATCTGAAATAAGCGAGGTTGAACCCCCTCCCAGCCTCCCCCTTCACAAGGGGGAGGAGCTAACCCCGCCCCCGTTCACAGAGGGGAGCTGTTTGTCCCCTCCCCTTACGAAGGGGAGGGTTAGGGTGTCCTGCCCCCCTAACCTTACAAAGGGAGGACTGGGATTCCTCGGATCGCACTATTTTTGCTATCCCTGTCCGTTTTTGGCTAGTCACCCCTCTCGCCCCCGCTTAGTCTCTGGGACATGCCCACAGCAACCCGAACCATGCCATGACCACAGAGCCCCCGCATTCATCCCAACGGGACGAGATCATCCCGGGTCTCACCCGGGAGCAGTGCCACGCCGCACGCCTCGCGCGAGACGCGCGTTTCGATGGTCGCTTCTTCACCGGGGTGCTCTCCACCGGTATCTATTGCCGCCCCGTGTGTCCGGCGCGTGCACCGCACGAGCACAATGTGCGCTATTTTCGCTTCGCGGCGGCGGCGGAGCAGCACGGGCTGCGCCCCTGCCTGCGCTGCCGCCCCGAGCTCGCACCGGCCCAGAGCGGGGATCTGCCACCGCTCGTCGCCCAGGTGCTGGCGCGCATCGAGCGCGGCGAGCTGGCGGAGCACAGCCTGGGCTCCCTTGCAACGCAGGCCGGGATCACGGAGCGCACGCTGCGGCGCCAGTTCGAGCAACACCTCGGCGCCTCGCCGAAACAGGTGGAGCAGACGCGCCGCCTGCTGCTTGCGAAGCGGCTGCTGACGGAGACGCGCCTGCCCATCACGGACGTGGCGTTTGCCGCAGGCTTTGCAAGCATTCGCCGCTTCAACGACGCCTGGCTGCAGGCGTATGGGATGACACCGGGCGCCCTGCGCAAGCAGGAAGGGGGCGCGGAGCAGGAGACGCCGCAATCGAGCCTGCAACTGCACCTGCTGTATCGCCCGCCGTTCGACGTCCAGGCCATGCTCGCGTTCTACCGGTTGCGCGCCATTCCGGGGCTGGAGCGGGTGGATGAGCACGGTTACGAACGCCGTCACCGGGTCGGCGAGCAGGAGGGGCTCATCCGCATCGAGCCCGTCGAGGGGGAGAGGCTCAGACTCACGGTGCGGGATCTGCCGCCGGGAGCGCTGCCGGACATCCTGTACCGCGTGCGCCGCATGTGGGATCTCGACGCCGACATGAGCCGCATCGGCGAACACCTGGGGCAGGATCCGCTGCTCGCCGGCATCCAGGGACGATGGCCCGGAGTGCGGCTGCCGGGGGGGTGGGATGAATACGAGGTGATGCTGCGCGCCATCGTCGGCCAGCAGGTGTCGGTCAAGGGTGCCATCACCATCATGGGGCGCCTGGTGGCGCGCACCCTGGCGCAGTTCGGTACCGCACAGCTGCCCACCCCGACCCAGCTGTGCGAGCTGGATCTCGACGGCATCGGCATGCCGGGCAGCCGCATCCGCACCCTGCAAGGGCTGGCCTCGGTGCTCGCAAGCGGCGCGCTCACCCTGGGCAGCGCAAGCGACGAGCAACTGCTCGCGCTGCCGGGCATAGGTCCCTGGACGGTCGCTTACTGGCGGCTGCGCTGCGGGCTGGACACGAATGCCTTCCCCGCCTCGGATCTCGTGCTGCAAAAGGCGCTGGGGGGCGGTGACAAGCTGCCGGTGAAAGAGGTGACAGCGCGCAGCGCCCCCTGGCAGCCGTGGCGCGCCTATGCCGCGAGCTGGCTGTGGCACGCCATGAGTGAACAACCGGCGCTGCTCACCCGGCCAACACAGACACAAGACGAGGAGAAGAGCCCATGATCCGCTATGACATGATGCCCACCGACCAGGGCGAACTGCTGGTCGCCATCGACGAGCGCGGCCTGGTCCATGTGGATTTCCTGGCCGGACTGCGGCCGCTGCCCGACATGCGGGACTGGCTACAGGACGGCGAGGCGCTCGCCCCCTTCCTCGCCGAGTTTCGGGACTACTTCGCGGGCCGGTTGCAGCGCTTCACCCTGCCGCTCGCCCCCAGGGGCACGGCGTTTCAGCAAGCGGTGTGGCAGGCGCTGTGCGACATCCCCTACGGGGAGACCCGCAGCTACGGCGACATCGCCCGCGCCATCGGCAAGCCAAACGCGGTGCGGGCGGTGGGTGCCGCGAACGGCCGCAATCCGCTCTCCATCATCATCCCCTGCCACCGGGTGATCGGCCAGAATGGCAGCCTCACCGGCTATGCGGGAGGCCTGCCCATCAAGCAGGCACTGCTGACGCTGGAGAGGGACTCTCGTTGATCCGGCGCTACCCGGCCAGGGCTCACTGCCGCTGCGCCAGCCAACCGTGAAACCCCAGCGCCTGAAAGAAGCGGTGCGCCGCCGCGAAACCGGCCCCTTGCAAGAGGCGCCGGGTCTGTCCCTCGTCCAGGGAGGTGAAATCCTCCCCTAGGCGGCGCACCATCTGCTCGCAGGCAGGAAGCGGCAAACCGGCGAGGGCGGCTTGCAACCCCATCGCCTTGCGCTCAAGCGGGTCCGTGGGCGCCATCAGATCCGCCAGCAGCAGGGGAGCGCCAGGATTGAGCTGGCGATAAATATCACCCAATAGCGCGGTTTTGGCATCTTGCGCCAGAAAACGCAGAACCAGCAGACAGAGTGCACCATCGCAAGGCTTATCCACCACAGGCAATGCGCCCAGATGCCAGCACACCCTCTCCCCCATGCCCGCCTGCTCGGCCCGCATCCTGGCCTGGGCCAGCATGTCCGCCGAGATATCCTGGGCCACAAAGGTCCAGCGGGGGCAGAGACGGCCAAGCAGCAGCAACTCGCTGCCCGTGCCCACCCCCACCAGCAGCACACGGGCCTCCTGGCCCAGCGCGGCCATCAGCCGGGAGGCACAAAGCTGGTGCAGCAGCTCGTAGCCTGGCACCAGCAGGGGGATGCGGCTGTCATAGGCCTTCGCCCCTTCTCCTTCGAATCGCTCCGTCATCTTTTGCTCCTTTGGTGTGAGCCCCCTTGATAGGGGCTGCCGCCGGGAGAAGGTCAAGAGCCACAGGGACGAGCCAGTTGCCAGCCCAGCCCTTCCCATGAAGGGAGGGCCCTAGCCCCCCTTGCCCAGCGCCGCTTTCAGAGCCGGATTGAAGACGCGCTGGAGGGAGGCGGGGTTGTTCACCAGCTTGGCCGCCGGGCGGCGCGGGCGCCTGACCAGCTCGCCGCCACAGTTGGGGCAGGTCAGGTGCAGATACTGATCGTTGCACTCGGCGCAGAAGGTGCACTCGAAGGAGCAGATGTAGGCCGTCGCCGTGTCGGCGGGCAGATCCCGGTCACAGCACTCGCAGTTGGGTCTGAGTTCAAGCATGGCAAGTTCCTGAAGCGCAAGGGGAAAGAGGGCAGCTCAGTCGACGATAAAGAGGCGAGCGCCCAGTTCGGTATAGGAGCGATGGGGTTCGGCGTTGTCCGCCACCTGGTAGCTCATGCCCGGCGTCAGGGTGAAGACGCGGCCATCCTGCAGCTCGGTGTGCAGCTCCCCTTCGAGGCAGAGCAGCACATGGCCCTTGCTGCACCAGTGATCCGCCAGATACCCGGGGGAGTACTCCACCATTCGCACCCGCAGATCCCCGAACTGCCGGGTGTGCCAGCGGGCGACGCCGCGTTCTCCCTTGTGTTCGGTCGGCGGGACCTCGGCCCAGTTCGTGGTGCAAAACGGCAGTGCATGGATGTTCATGACGGATCCTTTGTCAGAAGAAGGCTGGGGGAAGGTGCCTCACCACGGGATATCCGTGACAAGGCCGCGCCCCATACTGCCATCAAATCCGCTCCAGCCCCATGCCCACACGGGCAATCATCCCCTCTTCAGGCTGCCCATCACCTGCATCTCGCAGCGATGGCAGTCAAAGCGCAGGCGGAAACTCTCCTTGCCCATCTTGAGCTCCAGGGGCTCGGCCTTGAGACCGGGCACCTCCTTGGGGCAGAGCTGCTGGCTGTAGCGGATGCAGTGCTTCGTTGTCATCAGCACCACTTCCCGCTCCTCCTTGTTCGCCTCATACGCGGGGGCGATGCTCCCTACCCCGTGCTCGCGAAAGAACTGCTCCGCCGCGCTGTTCAGCACGTTGCCGAGGTAGGAGAGCCGATGCTGGGGATAAACGGCGCCTCGCAGGGGAATGCGCCGCTCGGGTCGCCGGTAGGCAGCCAGACGGGCCGCCTCCAGGGCGGCAATGCCGTCCCGGCGCAAGCCGTTAAGCTGTGAAGCCGCAATAAACAGCGGGCGAGTGAATGCCAACTCAATCTGGCGAGCCACAAACAGGGTGTTGCCGAGTTTGCCGAGCTGATCCCTGGCCTGTTGCAGCGCCCGTTCCGGGTTGTCGGCCGGCGGCTGGTCGCAGGGGAGCGTAACGGCGGCGCCAATGCCCTGCTCGTCGGTAAGCGTGAGCCGCAGTCCCTCGTCGCACTCCGATAGCCGCATATCGACCCGGATGCGGCGATCCGCGCTCCCCTTTTCGAGCTGCTTGCTGAAAGCCTGATCGTGGTTGCGAAAGATCTCGGTGCCCACCTTGAGACCGGGCATGGGTTCCGACAGGAGTAACCGCTTGCTCTGTGCCTTCTCTTCCACTTTATTGAGGCGCATGCCCACCAGCTCGCCCCCCGGCTTGAAGAAGCCGAGGCCATCGCCGTTGTTGAGGGCAACGGCCTGGCCGTCGATCTCGATGCCATCGCGGGTCACGCTGGTGACGCGCCCGAGCGGCTCCCCGACGTATTTCGGGCTGCGCGGCGAGTCGATGCCTGGCTGTCGGCCATGGAGGAAGTAGTCGGTGCTGCCCCGGTTGAAACTCTTCTTGGGATCCGGCGTAAAGGTGTAGCTGCAACGACCGGCGGAAGCGGCCACCAGATCGGGGCGGCTCGCCAGGATGGCGTCCAGCTTCTGGCGATACCAGGCGGTGACGTTCTTGACGTAGTCGAGCCCCTTGAGGCGCCCTTCAATCTTGAAGGAGCGGATCCCTGCGGCGATCAGCGCCTCCAGGTTGTCGGTCTGATCCATGTCTTTCAAGGAGAGCAGGTGGCTGTTTTCCACCAGCACCTCCCCCGCCGGCGTTTGCAGGGAACAGGGCAGTCGACAGAGCTGGGCGCACTCGCCGCGGTTCGCGCTGCGCCCGGTGCGGGCGTGGCTGATGTTGCACTGGCCGCTGTAGGAGACGCACAGGGCACCGTGGATGAAGAACTCCAGCTGCACGCTCGTGGCGGCGCTTATCTCGCGGATCTGCGCAAGGGAGAGCTCGCGGGCCAGCACCACCTGGGAGAAGCCCACGTCCTGCAGAAACTTTACCTTTTCCGGGGTGCGGTTGTCGGTCTGGGTGCTGGCGTGCAGCGCGATGGGGGGCAAATCAAGCGCCAGCAGCCCCATGTCCTGCACGATCAGCGCATCGGCCCCTGCCTCGTAGATCTGGTGGGTCAGGCGCCGGGCCTGCACCAGCTCGTGGTCGTGCAGCAGGGTATTGAAGGCGACGAAGACCTGGGCGCCGAAGCGGTGGGCATGGCGCGCCAGCGCCTCGATGTCCTCGAGGCTGTTGCCTGCTGCGCTGCGGGCACCGAAGGCGGGGCCGCCCATGTAGACGGCGTCGGCGCCGTGGTTGATGGCCTCGATGCCATAGGCGAGGTTCTTGGCCGGGGCCAGCAACTCCAGGCGGTTGTGATGGTTCTGATCGCGCATAACGTCCGGTTCGAAGGGCTGCAAATGGCCGCCACTCTAACCAGACTCCCCGCCCCCCGCCTTGATCCCGCTTAAGATCACCGCAGAATGCAGGATTGACCCGGTACAAGAACGTCTGGCTGCCCCTTCAACCCCCGGCCCTGACAGAGTGCCGACTACGCAGGCACCCGACGCGGAGCTAGATCACGACCTTGAGGGCCAGCCCCAGCAGCACCAGGCCGCTCACCTTGTCTATCACGGTGGATTTGGCCTTGAGCCAGGCGAGTACGGGCCCGCGAGAGAGCACCAGGGCCACCAGCACATACCAGAGCGCATCGATGCCGCCTGCGGTCAGCATCATGATGCCCCCCTCACGCCAGCCAGTGTCGGCGTGCACGAACTGGCTGAACAGGGCGATAAAGAAGATGGCGAGCTGGGGGTTCAAGAAGGCCACCATAAAGCCCTCGAACGCCCCTTGACGTCCCCGTGGCGGGTGCCCCTCCTCCTTGCCTGCCTCACCCCCTGCGGGCCTGGCCAGCAACGCCTTGATCCCGAGCCAGGCGAGGAACGCCGCGCCGCCGTAGCGGATGAGATCGAACAGCAGCGGGGTCTGGGTGATCAGGATGGCGAGGCCGAGGGCCGTGATCAGCGCATAGATGCCGACTCCCAGGCCGTGTCCCAGCGCCGTGGCGACCCCGTGGCCCTGCCCTCCCTGCACCGTATTGCGGATGATCAGTGCCAGGCTCGGCCCCGGGCTGATGGCCCCCATCACGCAAATGGCGGCCAGCGCCAGCCAACTCGTCAGCTCCATACCTTCTCTTCCTTCGTGTCGATTGTTGTCACCCGGGATCAGGGTAGGGGGTGGCTCGCTATGCCAGAAGTGAAAGTTATGAATAGAGTCCATAGCCAGTGGCTATAGAGTGGCACAACCCGCTGCCATCAGCGGCTCGCCTGCGGCCCTCGGGCCAACTGCTTGCGACTCTCCCCCAGGGTGAATTGCAGGTGATCCCGCAGGAAGGGATAGGCCAGCTCGCGGAACCAGCGGTGAGCCGGATCCAGGTGGTGGCGCTGGTGCCACAGCAGATGATACTGCTGGACCCGGGTGGCGAAGGGGAGATCGCAAAAACTCAGGGCATGTTCCCGGGAGAGCTGCCAGGCGATATGGGCCGGGGTGGTCATCAGACAGTCTGTGCGCAGCAGCACCTCCACCGCGGCCTGGAAGAAGGGCACCCGGGCAAACCAGCGGCGGGAGAGCCCGCGGGGGGCCAGCACCTGCTCCACCGGGCTGTCCTTGTCCCCGCCCCCGCTCACCTGCAGGTGGGGCCATGCAAGGTAATCCTCCAGGCTGAGCGCCATGCCAGAGAGCGGCTGATGGCGCCCCATCAGCACCACCAGCCTGTCCTCCCCCTGATGCAGGCCGCGGATCTGGTCCGGCACCAGCTCCGTGATGGTGGAGACCATGTCCAGCTCCGATTGCCAGAGCTGGGGCAACTGGCGCTTGTCCCACAGGCTGTACTCAAGCGCCGCTCGGGGGGCGGCCCTCGCCAGGGCCGCACAGATGTCCGGCAGGATGTGCTGGGCCACGTAGTCGGAGGAGGCGAGCCGAAACACCCGCTCGCAGCGCTCGGGTGCAAATTCCGGCGCCTCGTAGAGCCGCTCCAGGGCACCGAGGGAATCGGCAAGCTGGGCCGCCAGGGCCTCGGCCCGCGGGGTCAGCAGCCAGCGCTGCCCTTCCCGCACCAGCAGCTCGTCGCCAAACTCGCTGCGAAGCTGGCCGAGCTGCTTGCTGATGGAGGGCTGGCTCAGGTTCAGCAGCTCCGCCGCCCGGCTGATATTGCGGGTCTCCAGCAGCACCTTGAGGGTGGGCAAGAGATTGAGATTCGCTTTGTGCACAGGAGTCACCTCGGGAAGGGGCCGCCGGGATCGGGCCTTCATCTTACGGCAAGGAGAAGCGGAAATTTAAGCAAAATCACGGTCTTGCTCCCGCCACTCCCCTTACACTGGGGGGGCCGCAGGATGACAGTGAACGCCCCGTGCGGCATAATTTCGCCACTTTCCGCCCCAGGGCGGCCATCACGACAAGCGACGACAAGATGACATACGCCACTATCACCGGGTGGGGAAAATGCCTGCCCCCCGCCTCGCTGACCAACGATGACCTCGGCACCATCATGGATACCTCGGACGAGTGGATCTACCCGCGCACCGGCATCAAGGCCCGCCGTGTCTCCCATGTCAGCACCCAGGCGCTCGCCACCCTGGCCGCCCGTCGCGCCCTGGCGTGCGCAGGCCTGGACGCCGCCGCCCTCGATGGCATCATCCTGGCGACCGCCACCCCGGGCACGCTGGTCCCCAATGGTGCCTCTGCCGTGCAGCAGGCCCTCGGCGCCCACAAGGCGGCGGTGTTCGACCTCAACGCCGCCTGCACCGGCTTCGTCTATGCCCTCTCGGTCGCCACCTCCCTGGTGCAGACCGGCATGATGCAAAGGGTGCTGGTGATCGGTGCCGAGCGATTGACCCAGTTGCTGGACTGGGCCAAGCGCGACACCGCCGTGCTGTTCGGGGATGGCGCAGGCGCCGTCATCATCGAGGCGAGCGAGCAGGAGAGCGGCCTGATTGCCAGCAAGCTCGGTTGTGACAGCGAAGCGCGGGAGATACTGCACGTGCCGAACTTCGGTACGGATCGGGTGCGTTTCGCCGACATTGACGGCCTCTTCACCTTCAACTTCGAGGGGCAGGAGATCTTCAAGCGCGCCGTGCGCGGCATGGGCGAAGCCACCGGCACCGTACTGGCCCAGGCCGGCATCGCCCCCGAGCAGATCGACCTCATCGTGCCGCACCAGGCGAACGTGCGCATCATCGAGACCCTGGCCAAGCGGATGAACGCCCCCATGGAGAAGGTGATGGTCAACATAGAGCAGTACGGCAACACCTCCGCCGCCACCGTGCCCATCGCCCTGTGCGAGGCGCTGGAGCAGGGTCGGGTCAAGCCGAACAGCTACCTGCTGACCGCCGCCTTCGGGGCCGGGCTGACCTGGGGCGCCGCCCTCATCAAGTGGGGAGACCGCGTCACCCCGATCGCGAGTTGCGACGAGGTGCTGCCCCCCTGCGAGCAAAGCGCCCTCGAACTCATCGCCCATGCGGTGCAGGGTTGCCAGCAGGCTCGCCCCGCCGACGCCTGAGCGAGCGCCAGCGCCCCATGATCCGCCAGGAGTCCCGTGGCTCCTGGCAGCCAGCCCCCCACGCCCCTTCGCCGTTTCGGCAGCGACATAAAAGTCATTGAAAAGTGTGAATTTTGAGCGAAACATATCAAAAAATGACCACTTGACACTTTTTTGTCGTCAGAATGCGGCCAAGGGGTTCACAACCTTGCCGGATCTGGTAGTATGCGGCCTCGCACTTGGGGAGGGGTTCCCGAGCGGCCAAAGGGATCAGACTGTAAATCTGACGGCTCTGCCTTCGAAGGTT
>NZ_JAPCJD010000006.1:0-106287 GCF_027707845.1 Aeromonas sp. QDB14
GAGGCGCACCCGACGGCGAACGGCAACAACAGCCTGTTCGAAGACTTCGCGGTGAGCCTGGTGGACAGCGACGGGGACTCGGCCTCGAACACCCTGAGCGTGCAGATCGTGGATGACGTGCCGACGGCCAACGATGATGCTGACAGTGCCACTGAAGGTGTGTTCACTCCGGTGACGGGCAATGTCATTACCGGGGCGGGTACCATCGGCGGTACAGCCGGTGCCGGGGTGGACGTCATGGGGGCGGATGGTGCGGCAATCAGCCAGGTCGTGAGCTCGAACGGCAATTCAGACAGTAATCCTGCCGGTGGATTCACTGTGACCGGGCTGTATGGGACGCTGACCATGGGGCTGGATGGCGAATACAGTTATACGCTCACGGCGGCATCGGTTCCCGTGGGGGCCTCGGAGGTATTTACCTACACGCTCAAAGATGGCGATGGTGATACGGATCCGGCAACTCTGACCATCAATATTGCTCAGGATACCCGTGTCCCTGTATTGACCATCGGCAATGCGACGGTTGATGAGGAGGGACTGCCTGAGGGGACGGCCGCCAGTGGTAATTCGGAGATATTCAATGGCAGCTTCACCATCAACACCCAGGGGGAAAATCTGACTACCTTGACCATCGGTGGGCAGGCTTACAACTTGACCAGTGGCGGCAGTCAGACCTTGATCAACAATACGGAAGGAATGCTGACGGTAACCGGTGTCAGCGGACCCACGGCCGGTGTCTACACGGTGAACTATACCTACACGCTCAAAGACAATGTGCTGACTCACAACGTTCAAGGCAACAGTGATACAGCGAATGGTCCGAGTTTCGTCGTGTCGGCTACGGATGCCAGTGGCGACAGTGGCACGGGTAACCTGCAGGTTGTGATCAGCGATGATGCCCCCATTGCCAATGCTGTTACCAATGCAGGCCAGGCGACTCAGGTGCAGAACACGAATCTGATGTTGATCCTCGATATCTCCGGTAGTATGGGTGATCCATCTGGATATCAAGGCATGACTCGGATGCAGGTGATGCAGAAGTCCGCGTTGGAGCTGCTGGACAAATACAGCGCCTACGGCAGCGTCATGGTCAATATCGTGACCTTCTCCACTTCAGCCGCCAATCCGACCGGGGTGTGGGTCTCGATCGATGTAGCCAAGGCGATCATCCTTGGCCTTACCCCCACTGACTCGACCAACTACGATGATGCACTGAACGAGGCAATCAAAGCCTTTGGCGATACAGGTAAACTCGCTAATGCGCAAAATGTCTCTTACTTCATGTCGGATGGTCTGCCAAATGCCAGCTCGTTGAGCGGTACCCCCGCCACAGTTCCTGATGGCAACAACTCGCTTGGCGGTGGAAACGGGATCGATGGTGACGGCACGACACTGAGCGGTGAAACCAAGGACTGGGCCGATTTCCTGACGGCGAACAACATCAATTCGTACGCGCTCGGTATGGGCTCGGGAGCGACCCAGTCTGCACTGGATCCCATTGCCTACAACGGGGTCAGTGGTGCCAGCCCGGCAAATACCACTGCAGTGGTGGTGACTGACTTCAGCCAACTGACCGCGACCCTTTTGAGCACCGTGGTAGCCCCGCCCTTGGCAGGACAACTTATCAACGGTGTAGCGGCGAGTGCCGGGGCCGATGGTGGCTGGCTCAATGCCATTACCGTGGGGGGGGTGACTTATACCTACAACCAGAAGACGGACTCCGCCGGCGTTTCGGGAGGGACATCAGCCGGGACCTTCAATACAACGACCAACGAATGGACCATTACACTTGCTGGCGGCATCCTCAAGGTGGACATGGACAACGGCGCCTACACCTATACTCCGCCGTCATCCATTCCGGTCGGGGGGATAAACCAGGTCGTGGGTTACAGTGTGATAGACAACGATGGGGATACTGCGTCCAGCACCTTGTCCATCGTTATCAACCCGGCGGTCGGTCCTACCGTGGTTCGTGATGACTTTATCATCACTAACCAGGACCCCGCGACCATTCCGGATTGGGCCCTGCTTGCCAATGACACCGGGCCTCTGGCTGCGACCCAGATGATCACGGGCATCTCGGGAGCCGTTGGAGGGACCGTCACAGACAATGCAGGCTCGGTAACATTTGACAATACTTCCGGCAATGCGACCCCCAGCTCTTACGAGGGTTCGTTCAACTACACCAATAGCACGACCACAGATACGGCCAAGGTGTATGTGGATGTGCAGAGCGGTTCGACACTCACCGGGAGCTATCTCGACGAGATCCTGATCGGGGGGTCTGGAAACGATAGGCTCAACGGGAATGCCGGGAACGACATCCTGCTTGGGGGGCTCGGCAACGACACCTTGAATGGCGGTGAAGGCAATGATCTCCTGATCGGTGGCGCTGGCAACGATACCCTGAACGGCGGCAACGGCAATGATACGGCCAGTTACTTCGACAGCTCTGCTGGGGTCACGGTCACAGTCAATGGCGCCAATCAGAATACCGGAGGGGCAGGGACAGACAGCCTGAGCAACATGGAAAACCTGGTAGGTTCCATGTTCAACGACAGCCTGACCGGCGATGGCAATGCCAACGTCCTGAGCGGACTGGCAGGTAACGACATCTTGAGTGGTGGTGGTGGCGACGACCTGCTGATTGGGGGTACCGGCAGTGATACCCTGACTGGTGGGGCTGGCAAGGATACCTTCAAATGGATGGCTGGTGATGCAGGAGGCACGGATACCATCAAAGACTTCACCACGGGGGCCAATGGAGATGTTCTGGACCTGAGTGAACTGCTCAGTGGTGAGCATGCCGATGCGAGCACACTGGATCACTATCTTACCTTTGCTCCTGGTCCGGGCAGTGGCAAGTCGACACTGACCATTGATCTGGATGGAGCGGGAAGTGGCACCACGACTCATACCATCCTCTTTGACAACGTGGATCTGACGGCTGGCAAATCCAATCTGCAGATCATTCAGGATCTGCTGGATCAGGGCAACCTCAAGGTCGATCCGTAAGCAGGGTATGGGGGCCGGGTGTGCCCGGCCCCTGTTATTTGATGGAGTGGGCAGATAAGATAGCTGCAGTATCAGGAGAGGGTCACCATGCAGTCATTCAACTGGGTCGACATCGACGGCATTCGCTATAGCTGGAACGGGCAGGACAATATCGTCTGCACCGGCCGCTTTGGCTATCAGGCCACGATGACGGGTGACACGCTCAACGGTCTGGAGCTGGAGAGCGAAGATGGTGAGGTGGCGGGGTTGCTGAATGTGGACTTTGCCGCTTCTCGTATCAGCTTCACGCCGGCAGAGGATGCGCCCCTGCCCCATATGATGGTGCTGGTCGGCCATGAGTGGGGGCAGCAGGAGTATTCGTTGCAGAGCCTGAGCGATACCTCCTTGCAGGGGCTGCTCAGCCACGGCGAGGAGCTTGACTGGGGTGCGCTGGCCGTCGTGACGACGTCCGAGCCGAATCTGCCATCACAAGGTCATGTTCTGTCGTGGGATTCGTTCCACTTTGAGGATGAATCGCTGTTTGGCAGCCAGGCGCCTGCTCCCGTGATGACAAGCCATGGCAATTCAGGAGGAGGGGAGATCAGCATCAATATCGACATGACCAATCAGGTGCTGGACCAGATCCCGCCGACACACGATATATGAATCCCAATCGACGACATGCATAATGACCTCCATCTAAATGATGGAGGTTTTTTTATGTGGCGTCCCCTTCTTACCCTGTCCGCGCTGGTTGTCAGTGCTCCGTTGCTTGCCATCGAGGTTCCTCAGGCCCCCCATCTGGTCGTCAGTGGCTATGCGGAGCAGAAGGCTGAACCAGACATGCTGACGCTCAATGTCGCCGTCACGGCACTGGAGAAGCAGGGCATCAAGGCCAAACAGCAGGTAGATACCAAGGTAGCAGCCTTCTTTGGCCAGCTGGAGAGCCTCGGCATCAAGCGCAGCGACGTGGAGGCTGGCAATCTGGTGATCTCCCCCGAGTACCAGTACCCCCAGAACAAGCAACCCGAAATGGTGGGTTACCGTGCCCAGCGTCAGCTGGCGGTCAAACTCTACCAGCTCGACAAGTTGAGCCAGCTGATGGACACCGCCCTCAAGGCGGGTCTGGAGTCCGTGACCCAGATAGAGTACGGCCTGAAGTCACCACAGGTCATCAAGGAGCAGGCCCGGCTTGGTGCTGTCGCTGATGCCACGAGCAAGGCGGAATCCCTGGCCAAGGCTTTCGGCATGAAGCTTGGCAAAGTGTATAGCGTTGAATACCGCAACAGTTCCCCCATGCCGGTCTATACCCGTGCCATGAAGGCTGCGGCAGCCCCTGCCGCCGACATGATGGAAAACAGCTATCAACAGCAGCAGATCAGCATCACTGACAATGTAGAAGCCGTCTTCCTGCTGGAATAACACAGCCCCTTTGTCCATCACTCAAACCCGAGGCAACCCCTCGGGTTTGTCATTGCAGGGGCTGGCAGGACAAGCGAGCCGCGAACTGGGTCAGGTGAAACGGGAATGGAATAAAAAAATGCCGGTCACTGACCGGCATTTTTGTTGGAGGAGGCTTGATGCCTAGCCCAGGTTGGTCGCCAGCTTGCGTTGGCTCTTCTGTTTGAGCAGATATCCGATACCGAGTACCAGGACCCAGGCCGGGATCAGCTCGACCGAGATGCGGGTGCCGTCGTTCATGTACATGATCACCAGGATGGCGGCCATGAAGGCGAGGCAGAGGTAGTTGCCAAACGGGCTCCACAGTGCCTTGAACTTGGTGGTGACGCCTTCTGCAGCCTTCACCTTGCGGAACTTGAGGTGCGCCAGGCTGATCATGGCCCAGTTGATGACCAGGGCGGAGACCACCAGAGACATCAGCAGACCAAAGGCCTTGCCCGGGATCAAATAGTTGATGAGCACGCACAGCAGGGTGGCCGCGGCCGAGATGGTGATGGCGGTCAGGGGCACGCCGCTCTTGTTAGTCTTGAGCAGGGCCTTGGGGCCGTTGCCCTGCTTGGCCAGGCCAAACAGCATGCGGCTGTTGCAGTAGACGCAGCTGTTGTACACCGACAGCGCGGCGGTCAGCACCACCAGGTTAAGTACGTTGGCTACCAGGTTGCTGTCGAGCGCATGGAAGATCATCACGAACGGGCTGCCGCCTTCCACTACCTTGCCCCAGGGATAGAGGGAGAGCAGTACGGTGAGGGCACCGATGTAGAAGATGAGGATGCGGTAGATCACCTGATTGGTGGCCTTGGGGATGCTCTTCTCGGGATTGTCCGCTTCTGCTGCCGTGATGCCGACCAGCTCCAGACCGCCGAAGGAGAACATGATGAAGGCCATTGCCATCACCAGCCCGCCGACGCCGTTGGGGAAGAAGCCACCCTGGGCCCAGAGGTTGCTGACCGTGGCCTCGGGGCCGCCGCTGCCGGAGAACAGCATCCAGCCGCCGAATCCGATCATGCCGAGAATGGCGACCACCTTGATGATGGCGAACCAGAACTCCATCTCGCCGAACGCCTTGACGTTGGAGAGGTTGATGGCGTTGATCAGCACGAAGAAGAAGGCCGCCGACATCCAGGTCGGGATCTCGGGCCACCAGTACTGGACATAGATACCGACTGCCGTCAGCTCGGCCATGCTCACCAGCACATAGAGCACCCAGTAGTTCCAGCCGGAGGCGAAGCCGGCGAAGTCACCCCAGTACTTGTAGGCAAAATGGCTGAATGAGCCGGCAACCGGCTCTTCCACCACCATCTCGCCCAGCTGGCGCATGATGAGGAAGGCGATGAAGCCGCCGATGGCATAGCCCAGCAGCACCGCAGGGCCCGCCATCTTGATGGTGTCGGCAATGCCGAGGAACAGGCCTGTACCGATGGCACCGCCCAGTGCGATAAGCTGGATATGGCGGTTTTTCAGACCGCGCTTGAGCTCGTCGCCGTGTTGTTGAAGATCCATGCATCCTTCCTTACGTCGCTGAAATCACTCGGCTCGCGTCCCGTCAGCCACAGCACGTCCTCTGCCTGGCGCGGCATCTTGTGCCGAAAACGTGACGAAATCCGTATTTATATCGTTACGGTTTGCCGCTGGCTGTTTTTTGTAGCGGCTACCAACCCGAGCAGAATAGTGATAATCGACCATTCATGCACCTGTTTTCCTCATCATTGGCTGCTATTTTGTGCGACATGCAGGTTTTTCATGACCTGGAAAGGGGGTTTGAGAGTGGTTGCTAGTTTTGTGTTCTGATGGATTTCCATCTATTGACTCAGCTCGGTTTTCATGGCGTTGTTTCCCTTTGATAAAAAGGGACTCATATGATGGAGCGCATAGTCGGTGGCCTGGTGATGGCCGTGCTCTGGCTCGGGATCGGGTTATCCCCCATGTTGCTGACGATGGCGATGAGCAGCCTTGTTGTCTGGGGCTGGTTGGGAGCGGATTACCTGGTGAACCACATCGCCATGGTGCTCATCCTTGCTGCCGGGATGGGGCTGGTGCCAGCCTGCTGGCTGAGCGAGCGAGTCCGCAAGGGCAGGGGACTCATCCATTTTCACGGCATGTTGATGAACAACAAGGAGCTCAACAAGCCCTGAGCCTGCTTGCCCCGCGAGTGATAGGATGCCAGTGACGATGCTGGCATCATTTTTTCATCCTGTTTCTCTGTTTCGTTATCTTGCCACTCATCTATTTCATGGTGTGTTGTGCTGTCACAGCCTTGCAGGTTAGCAGAGCTGGCGGCGAAGGCCGGTCGCTTCCAGGATCTTGGCGCTGATCTCCTCGACCGAGTGGGAGCTGGTATCGAGGAAGCGGATCGCCTCCTGGCGGAACAGCCGCTCGACGCTGGCCAGCTCCTGTTTGCATTGATCAAGCGAGGAGTAGCGGCTGTTGGCGCGGCGCTGGTTGCGGATCTCGTGCAGCCGCTGCGGCATGATGGTGAGGCCGAACAATTTGTGGCGATTGGCCTTGAGGGCGGCGGGCAGCTCCAGCGATCCCATGTCCTGCTCGATAAAGGGATAGTTGGCGGCGCGAATGCCAAATTGCAGTGCCAGATAGAGGCTGGTCGGTGTCTTGCCGCAACGGGAGACCCCGATGAGGATGATGTCTGCCTCGTCATACTCCCTGGTGGTGATGCCATCGTCGTTGGCCAGCGCAAAGTTGACCGCTTCGATGCGATCGTCGTACAGCTTGCGGTTTTCCATGCCATGGGTGCGATGCAACCTGGGTTCGGCCTTGATACCGAGCTCCTGTTCGAGAGGGCTCACGAAGGTGTTGAGAAAATCGTGGCTGCTGGCCTGGGCCTTGAGCACCTCTTCACGCACCATGGGGTCGACGATGGTGTGAAACAGGATGGGGCGCACCCCGGTCTGGCGAAACTGCTCGTCAATGCGTGCCCGTACCTGGCGCGCTTTCTCCTGGGTCTCGACAAAGGGGATGGTGACCTGTTCGAAGGCCAGGGGAAACTGGCTCAACACGGCGTGGCCGAAGACTTCGGCGGTGATGGCGGTGCCGTCGGATACATAGAATACGGTGTGCACTGCGGACTCCTGTGGTGCGCTCCAGAGGGCGGCGAGAAATAAGTATCTCTCGAAACCATATCGTTTTTGTCAACAGATCTGCCATGCCCAAGTTGTGAACTCGCTTGCAAACCTGAGTCGTTACCTTTTTGTGTCGCTATTGTAGAATGCCTGTGTCAAACGACCATCCCCAACTCTTGCTCGGGGATTTTTTTGACAATAAATAGAAAACGTTTTCATGGTCGTTGGCAACAGACACTAACAAAAACACACGACTTGGCACAGCAGGTGAATTGTCACCCTGGCCCCCCAACCTGGAGACATGCAAATGCAACAGTACGTACTCTGGTACGAACAGCTCGGTATGCAGGACGTTGAACGCGTCGGCGGCAAGAATGCATCCCTTGGCGAGATGATCAGCAACCTCTCGGGGGCCGGCGTGTCCGTGCCGGGCGGGTTTGCGACCACCGCCTTTGCGTTTAACGAGTTTCTGGAGTTAAGCGGCCTCAACGGCAAGATCCATGACCTGCTCGACAGTCTGGATGTGGATGACATCGCAGCCCTCAACCGGGCCGGTCAGCAGATCCGCGACTGGGTGGTGGAAGCGCCCTTCCAGCCCGCTCTGGAGCAGGCGGTGCGCGAGGCCTATGACAAGCTGAGCGCCGGGCTCGAGGCCTCCTTTGCCGTGCGCTCCTCCGCCACTGCGGAAGACATGCCGGATGCGTCGTTTGCCGGTCAGCAGGAGACCTTCCTCAACGTGCGCGGCATCGATGCCGTCATGACTGCCATCAAGCATGTGTTTGCCTCTTTGTTCAACGATCGCGCCATCTCCTACCGGGTCCATCAGGGCTATGACCACAAGGGGGTCGCTCTCTCCGCCGGGGTACAGCGCATGGTGCGCTCGGATCTTGCTGCCTCAGGCGTCATGTTTACCCTGGACACCGAATCCGGCTTCAACGACGTGGTCTTCATCACCGGCGCCCAGGGTTTGGGCGAGATGGTGGTGCAGGGGGCCGTCAACCCGGACGAGTTCTATGTGCACAAGCCGACCCTCAAGGCCGGGCGCCCTGCCGTGGTGCGCAAGACGCTGGGCTCCAAGCTCATCAAGATGACCTACTCCGGGGATGCCGGTCATGGCCGTCAGGTGAAGGTGGTCGACACCACCGATGCCGAGCGCAACCGCTTCTGCATCACGGACGAGGAAGTGATGGCCCTGGCAAAGCAGGCCCTCATCATCGAGCAGCATTACGGTCGTCCGATGGACATCGAGTGGGCCAAGGATGGTCAGGATGGCAAGCTCTACATCGTTCAAGCCCGTCCGGAAACCGTGCGTAGCCGCCAGGAAGCCAATACTCTCGAGCGCTTTGCCCTCAAGCAAACCGGCAAGGTGCTGATCGAGGGGCGCGCCATCGGCCACAAGATTGGCGCGGGTCCGGCCCGTGTCATCTCCTCCATCAGCCAGATGGATGAAGTGCAGCCCGGCGATGTGCTGGTCACCGACATGACCGATCCGGATTGGGAGCCCATCATGAAGCGCGCTTCCGCCATCGTCACCAACCGGGGTGGACGCACCTGTCACGCCGCCATCATCGCCCGGGAGCTTGGCATTCCGGCAGTGGTGGGTTGCGGCAACGCCACCGACCACATCCAGGATGGTCAGCTCATCACCGTCTCCTGTGCGGAAGGGGATACCGGCTTCATCTATGACGGCGAGCTCGACTTTGACGTGGCGGTGACCGAGGTAGGCAACATGCCGCGCCTGCCCATCAAGATCATGATGAACGTCGGCAATCCGGACCGCGCCTTCGATTTTGCCCAGTTGCCGAATGCCGGCGTGGGCCTGGCCCGCCTCGAGTTCATCATCAACCGCATGATCGGGGTCCACCCCAAGGCGCTGCTGGAGTTCGATCAGCAGACCCCGGAACTCCAGGCCACCATCACCAGGATGATCGCGGGCTACGAGAGCCCACGGGAGTTCTACGTAGCCAAGCTGACGGAAGGGATCGCCACCCTGGCGGCCGCCTTCTGGCCTGAGCGGGTCATCGTGCGGATGTCGGACTTCAAGTCCAATGAGTACGCCAACCTGGTGGGGGGCCGTGGTTACGAACCCCATGAAGAGAACCCCATGATCGGTTTCCGTGGCGCGTCGCGCTACATCGCCGACAGCTTCCGCCCCTGCTTCGCCCTCGAGTGCGAGGCGATGAAACGGGTGCGGGATGTCATGGGGCTGACCAACGTCGAGGTGATGATCCCCTTCGTGCGCACCCTGGGTGAGGCGGAGCAGGTGGTGGAGATACTGGCCGAGAACGGCCTGCGCCGTGGCGAGCGCGGCCTGAAAGTCATCATGATGTGCGAACTGCCCTCCAATGCGCTGCTGGCGGACAAGTTCCTCGAGCACTTCGACGGCTTCTCCATCGGCTCCAACGACATGACCCAGTTGACCCTGGGGCTGGATCGGGACTCCGGGCTCATCGCCCACCTGTTCGACGAGCGCAACGAAGCGGTCAAGGCGCTGCTGGCCATGGCCATCGCCGCCGCCCGCAAGGCGGGCAAGTACGTGGGGATCTGCGGCCAGGGGCCGTCCGATCACCCGGACTTCGCCGCCTGGCTGGTCGAGCAGGGGATCGATTCCGTGTCGCTCAACCCCGATACCGTGGTCGACACCTGGCTCTATCTGGCCGAGCAGCACAAGGCCGGCTAAACCCGTCCCCGCTTTTTGATGACACGGCGCCGCAATGGCGCCGTTTTTGTCTGCGCCCCCCTTTTTCTGTTACAAGGGGAAAGAGCAAGGCGCTCCGCACCCATCACAGGACGATCCCATGACCTCATTGCAGTGGCAATCCGCCACCCTGGCCCTGCGTGGCCACCACACCCTGGTTATTCCCGAACTCTGTCTCACTCCGCAGGCCTGCTGGGCCTTCGTCGGCAGCAACGGCAGCGGCAAGACGGCGCTGGCGTCGGCCCTGTGCGGCGAGCTGGCCGTGCGTGCCGGAGCGGTATGGGGCCGAGTCCGGGCCGAGCGACTCTCGTTCGAGTCGCAGCAACAGCTGGGGGAGCTGGACTGGCAGCGGCGCAATACCGACATGCTGGGGGAAGAGGAGGAGGCGGGGTATCGGGTATCGACCCTGATGCTGGAGGCGGGGGGTGAGGAGCATGAGGCCCGCGCGCTGCTGGCCCGTTTTGGCATTGAATCCCTGTGGGAGCGCCCCTATCGCTACCTCTCGAGCGGGGAGGGGCGCAAGCTGCTGCTGGCCCGGGCCCTGCTGGGGCGGCCCGAGCTGCTGGTGCTGGACGAACCCTTCGATGGCCTGGATCTGGGGGCCAGGGCTTCTTTGATGATGTTGCTGGCCGACCTGGTGTCAGAGGGGCTGCGCCTGGTGGTGATCGTCAACCGTTT
The DNA here is from genome assembly GCF_027707845.1 of Aeromonas sp. QDB14. Classification (NCBI taxonomy): domain Bacteria; kingdom Pseudomonadati; phylum Pseudomonadota; class Gammaproteobacteria; order Aeromonadales; family Aeromonadaceae; genus Aeromonas; species Aeromonas sp. QDB14. The sequence continues at coordinate 10,906 of NZ_JAPCJD010000006.1, forward strand.
TGACGAGATCCCGCCCTTTGCCACTCACCTCGGCCTGCTCGGCGAGTGTCGTCTGCTGCTGGCGGGGGAGCGCGAGGCGGTGCTCGGCAGCCAGGAGGTGGCCCAGCTGGCTCGCGCCGAAACCACGTCCCCCCGTTTGCCGCCACCGCTGACGACACCCGAGCCCTTGCCTCCCGGCCCTCGGGTCGTCATGAAAGCCATGCGTATCGCTTACGGGGATCAGGTGATCATCGACGGGCTCGACTGGACCATTGACGAGGGGGAGCACTGGCAACTGGTGGGACCAAACGGCGCTGGCAAGTCGACCCTGCTCTCCCTCATCACCGGAGATCACCCGCAAGGTTACAACAATGAGCTCCATCTGTTCGGACGGCGGCGGGGCAGCGGCGAGAGCATCTGGGAGATCAAGCGCCACATCGGGCTCGTGAGCCCGGCGCTGCATCTGGACTATCGTGTCAGCTGCCCGGTGCAGACAGTGATCCTCTCCGGTTTCTACGACTCCATCGGGCTTTATACCCGGCCGGGGGATCGTCAGCTGGCGCTGGCCAACCAGTGGCTGGCCCTGCTGGGGCTGGCCGATCAGGGGGCGCAGCCTTTCCACACTCTCTCTTTCGGTCAGCAGCGACTGGTGCTGATCGCCCGGGCTCTGGTCAAGCATCCGCCGCTGCTCATCCTGGACGAACCCCTGCAGGGACTGGATCCCCTCAACCGTCACCTGGTACGGGAGATGGTGGCGCGCCTCGTGGGCGAGGGAACCCAGCTGTTGTTCGTTTCCCATCATGCCGATGATGCGCCCCCCGGTCTGACCCACAGGCTGAGCTTCGTGCCAAGGGAGGGGGGAGGATACGACTATCTGCAGGAGCGTCTGGTGGGCTGAGCCGTCCGGGCGGCATGGTCAGAGAGGGGCTGGTTCGGCGAGGAGCGGCGGCATCCCCAGCAGCGTCCACCACAGCCCGAAGAAGAGCATGATCCCCAGCCAGAGCCAGGCAAGATAGTGACGGGTGGCCGCCATCCCCGTCACCGTCACCATGAGTGCCGCCCCGAAGGCGATGAGGGCGAACAGAAAGGGCGCCATATTGTCCATCATGGCGGTCATTTCACCAGGGAGAGGATCTGGCGAAATGCCGGATGGCGGCAATCCCTCATCAGCGCGTAAAGACACATCTCCACCGACGTCAGCGCAGCTCCCCTGGCCGCAAGCTGGCCGATGGCGAGATCCCGGTTGGCGGCGGAGCGGGACGACACCGCATCCACCACCAGCGAGACCCCGGCACCGCTGGCGAGAAGCCCCAGCACGCTCTGGTAGACGCAGATATGGGTCTCGATGCCACATACCAGCCAATGCTCGACCCCGCTCTCGGCCAATGCGGTCGCCACCGTCGGCTCCCCCAGGGCGCCGAAGCTGTATTTGGGCAGCACAAGATCGCCTGCCTGCAGCGACTGCAATTCGGGCACGGTGGCACCGAGCTTGTCCGGGTTCTGCTCCAGCCAGACAACCGGCAGCCCCAGCACCCTGGCCCCTTGCACCAGCCTGGCGGTATTGGCAATCAGGGCGTCGCTCTCCTCGACCAGGCGGGCGAGCCTGCCCTGGATATCGACCACCAGCAGGCCGGTGGTGTTTTGCTCAAGCATGAATGTCTCCTTGTTTGTGGCGGACAGCCTCGCCTGAAGGCTTTCGTTGGCTGACTGAGTGGCGCTGCTTCACTCGCTTGCCGTGTCTGGGCATTCAAGGTAGGTCATCGCCTCGATGTTGTTGCCATCGGGATCGCGCAGGAAGACGGCGTAGTAATTGGGGGCATAGTGGGGACGCAGTCCCGGCAACCCATTGCAGGCAAAGCCTGCCTTGATCCCCGCGTGATGGAACGCATCCACCTGTGTCGCGTCATCGGCCCTGAATGCGAGATGGCAGGAGGCGCCCTGCTGCCCCCGCTCAATCAGGAAGCCCACGTGATCGCGGCCCATCAGGCCAAAACCGGCCGCCGTCTCATCAGACCATTTGAGTTCTATCAAAAGAGGAGCCAGCACGGTGGCGTAGAAGTGCTGACAGGAGTCAAAACGTACCACCTTGATTTCAACATGATCGAACACGGTGACTCCTTGTGTGGCCTGGGTGTAGAGCAGCCCATCAGGCCCTCATGGGAACCCGTTGAAATGGGTATCGAATGACCACAATAAGTCAGTTCGACGCCAGGCAGGGAGAGGGCAAGGCGCATAACTGCGTGCTCCGTCAAAGATTTCTCATCCAGAGGCCGGCGGGCTTTGCCTCTCCTTGGCCAAGCTTGCCCGGTTTTGTTGCTTGGCGAAGGCTACGAGCTCTGTTATGGTGTGCTCAATTAGCCGTTTGGATGGCTAGATGGTTGTGCGCTGACTGCATGTTCGCGCCCCCGACCGCTCACCGTTTTGATGATCATGTTGACAGGGAGTTTTTATGCAACGTCGTTCCTTCTTCACCCTTTCCGCCCTGGCGTTGCTCGCCAGCAGCCTGCCGCTGTCCGCCTTTGCCATCGATGAGGCGAAGAAAGAGATCGTCATCGGCACCACGGTTGGCGACTTTGCCGACATGGTCACCGACTCTATCAAGCCGCAGCTTGAAGCCAAGGGCTACAAGGTCAAACTGGTGGAGTTCACCGATTACGTGACCCCCAACATCGCCCTGGCGGACGGGTCGCTTGACGTCAACTGCTTCCAGCACAAGCCCTATCTGGAGAGCTTCGCCAAAGACCGGGGTCTCTCTCTGGCGCCCATCACCCAGGTGCCGACCGGTCCCATGGGGCTCTACGCTGGCAAGCTGGGGGATCTGAAGGCGGTGAAAGAGGGAAGCACGGTCGCCATCCCGAACGATCCCACCAACCAGGCCCGAGCACTGCTGATGTTGCAGGATCTGGGCTGGCTGAGCCTCAAGGAGGGGATCAATCCCCTCAAGGCGAGCGAGTTCGACGTGGTGAAGAACCCCCACAACCTCAAGCTGGTGCTGCTGGAGGCGGCGCAGCTGCCGCGCTCCCGTGAGGATGTGGATTTCTCCGTCATCAACGGCAACTTTGCCGCCTCAAGCGGGATCCCGTTCAGCTCCGGCCTCTTCCTCGAGCGCAGCTATGACTTCATCAACTGGGTGGTGGTCAAGAGCGCCGATGCGGGCAAGCCGTTTGCCAAGGATGTGGCGGCCGCCTACAACTCCCCTGAATTCAAGGCTTATGCCGCCAAGCGCTTCGTCGGCTACAAGTATCCCGAGGGCTGGCAGCAGAAGGGGTGAGTGGCGTACAAGCGATAAAAACGGGCACCCAGGTGCCCGTTTTTTATTGGAGGTCAGTAGTGGCGCAACCACCAGCGGGCGGCCAGGAGGGCGGTGAGGCTGCCAAGCAGGGCGCTTGCCAGTACATCCAGGGGCCAGTGCATGCCGATAAGGGTGCGCGAGAGGCCGATCCCGATGGCCCAGAGTGGCAGCAGCCAGGCCCCGGCGGGTGCCCGGGCCAGCCAGATCAGGCCGAAGAACTGGGCGAGGCTCATGGCGGCGATGCTGTGACCGGAGGGAAAGGCGTAGTTGACCTCTGCCTGCCAGTGCTGGCCGAGCCAGGCGGGCAGCGCCAACAACTGGGTCGCGGCGTGGACCTGTTCGCTGCGAAGGGCCTGGCTTCCCCCATAGAACTGGCGGATGGCGGGGATCAGCTCCTGGCTCTCCAGCCAGATGAGGTAGGGCCTGGGCTCCTCGGTCAGCAGCTTGATGAGGCTCTTGATGACCCAGTCGCTCGCCAGCACGGCAAAGAGGGCGCCAGCCAGCGCCAACAAGGCGCGACTGTCCAGCGTCAGCTTGTGTCTTGTGAGCAGCAGCAGGGCGGCGATGGTGAAGACCAGCCCCGGCAAGTCCACCATGCGGGTGAGGGCGTAGGGCCACCATAGCCAGCCTGATTGCAGGGCCTGGGTCATGAACGGCTGCCAGGGCAGGCAGACGAGCAGCAGCAGGGGGAGGAGCAGGAGGGCATTGAAATGAAGCACCTTGCGGCGTGGCAACGAAGAGGAGTGAGTCGGCATCAAGGGGTCCGGTTCGGTGGCGCGAGCGGCTAAAAAGAGGCGTCATTGTGCCAGTCAGGTTGCTCTGGTCAAGGCGAAGGGGGCGAGGGCAACAGGCTGTTACATATGATGCTGCCGGGCATCGTGCCCGCACCTGAGGCCGGAAGGTGAAAAGATGGCCGCAGGGAGGTCTGCCAACAAGCCTCTGAAAATCCGCCGCGTTTGGGCTAGAATGGCGCGCCTGTGGCCCTTGTGGACGAGATGCGTGCCGATGAAGATCGTCGTTGATGAAAATATGCCCCATGCGGTGGAGCTGTTTGCGGAATTTGGTGAAGTGGTTCCCCTGCCGGGACGAGAAATAAAGGCTGCGGATCTGCAAGAGGCGGATGTGCTGCTGGTGCGCTCCGTGACCCGGGTCAACGAAGCGCTCCTGGCGAGTTGCCCCAGGCTGGGGTTTGTCGGCACGGCCACCATCGGCACGGATCACATCGATCAGGGGCTGCTGGCGACGCGGGGCATCCCCTTCTTCAGCGCCCCCGGCTGCAACAAGGTGTCGGTGGGGGACTACGTGCTCTCCGCCCTGCTGGTTCTGGCGGAACGCCATGAGCTGACCTTGAGCGAGATGAGCCTCGCCGTCATCGGCGCCGGCAACACCGGCGAGAGCGTGGCCGGCAAGGCCGAGGCGCTCGGGATGAAGGTGCTGCGCTGCGACCCGCCCCTGGCCCGTAGCGGCGCCGCTGGCGACTTCGTGGATTACCGCACTGCCCTGGATGCCGACATCGTCAGCTTCCATGTCCCCTATCTTCGTGAAGGGGATGAGGCCACCTTCCACCTGCTGGGAGCCGAGGAGATCGCCGAGCGTCCGGCCGGGCAGATCCTCATCAACGCCTCCCGCGGCGAGGTGTGGGACAACCGTGCCCTGCTTGTCCGCCAGCAGGGGCCCCATCCCCTGCGGCTGGTGATGGACGTGTGGGAAGGAGAGCCGGAGCCCCTCAAGGAACTGGTGCCCCATACCGAGCTGGCCACCCCGCACATCGCCGGTTACAGCCTGGAAGGCAAGGCCCGTGGCACCTGGATGCTCTATGAGGCGCTGTGCCGGCAACTGGGGCGCACCCCGCGCCAGGATCTGCAATCCCTGCTGCCTGCCCCCGAGGTGCGCGAGCTGACGCCGGGGCAGCCGGCGGATCAGGCGCTCATCAAGCAGCTTGTCCACCTTGTTTATGACGTGCGCCGGGACGACGCCCGTTTTCGCAACCGGATCGGGCTGCCCGGCAGCTTCGATGAGCAGCGCAAGCGCTACCCCGAGCGGCGCGAATTGGGCGCCTTGCAACTGAAAGGGCCCTTCGCCGACGACAGACTGGCCCGACTGGGCTTTGCCGTCTCGGAGCAATAAACCCGATTTCAACAAGGGGAGGGGCTTGCCCAGGCGGCGCTTCCCCCCGGCCCGGCATCATGGCGGGCCTGTCATCAAACCGATACGCGTGCCAGCCGGGGCCCTCATGCCCGGCCCCGACGGGCCGCATCACAGGAGAACAGATCAGTGAGTCAGCAATTCAACGTAGCGGTATTGGGTGCCAGCGGCGCCGTGGGTCAGGCCATGATCGAGATCCTGGAGGAGCGCACCTTCCCGGTAGCGACGCTCTATCCGCTCGCCTCCAGTCGCAGCGCTGGGGACACGGTGCGTTTTGGCGGCAAGAACGTCGACATCCTTGATGTGGAGGCCTTTGACTGGAGCCAGGTGGAGATCGCACTCTTCTCCGCCGGTGCCGAGGTCTCGGCCAAATGGGCGCCCATCGCCGCCGAGCACGGCTGCATCGTCATCGACAACACCTCCTGCTTCCGCTACGACGAGGACATTCCCCTGGTCATTCCGGAAGTGAACCCGGACGCGCTGGCCGATTTTCGCAACCGCAACATCATCGCCAACCCCAACTGCTCCACCATCCAGATGCTGGTGGCCCTCAAGCCCCTGCACGATGAGGTAGGCATCAGTCGCATCAACGTGGCGACCTACCAGTCCGTCTCCGGTTCCGGCAAGGAAGGGGTGAGCGAGCTGGCGGGCCAGACCGCCCACCTGCTCAACGGCCGCCCGGTGGAGCCGACCCTCTATCCGCAGCAGATCGCCTTCAACCTGATCCCGCAGATCGATGCCTTCACCGACAACGGCTACACCCGGGAAGAGATGAAGATGGTGTGGGAGACCCAGAAGATCCTGGGGGATGCCAGCATCGCCGTGAACCCTACCTGCGTGCGGGTACCGGTCTTCTACGGTCACGCCGAGGCGGTCCATGTGGAGCTGCACCAGCCGCTGGACGCCGAGCAGGTCAAGGAGCTGCTGCGCAATGCCCCGGGGGTGACCCTGTTTGATGATGAAGGGGACTACCCGACCCCGGTGCGCGATGCCACCGGCCAGGATGATGTGATGGTCGGGCGGGTACGCCAGGATATTTCTCATCCGAGTGGTATCAATATGTGGATCGTGGCCGATAACGTTCGTAAGGGCGCGGCAACCAACAGCGTGCAGATTGCCGAACTGCTGGTACGCGACTACCTCTGAGGCCGGATGTCGGCCCCGGGCGGGGAGGGAACCCCGCCTTGATGTGGGCGCCCTGGCCCCGGGATGTGACCGGGAACCCACTCTCCGGTTTTTGGAATACCGTGTGATATCAGTGGACTAGGTTTTTTTCTACACTCTGGTTCGCGTCTGGGGCTGCTTTCTGGTCGCCGCCGGGCGCGAAATATGTCGGATCGCTGGCTTGAGACCGGCGCCTGATTTATATTGAGCCGATTGTTTTGGGGTAACTATCCAGATTTTTCAATGTGATAGGGCCGTCATACGAAGGAACGAATATGGGACATTCCCGCATAACGCTGGCAACGCTACTCGCATTGGGGCTTCTGGGCACGGTTCAGGCCGAAGAGGGGGCGCGAGAACCCTTCTTTGTCGAACTCAAGGGACCGGATGGCTCACCGCCCCCCGCGGTGCAACCAGAGCCCCGGGCCCAGCCCGTGGCGCCCGTCACCCTGCCCAGAGCCCAGCCCATCGTGCGTCAGGTGCCTGCTGCGTCGGCTGGCAGTTATGGTCCCGTGCGTCCCACCGATACCCTCTGGAGTCTGGCGAGCAAGCATCGCCCGTCCAACCGGGTAAGTGTCTACCAGACCATGGTGGCCATCTATGACAAGAACCCCCGAAGCTTCGCAGACGGCAACATCAACCATATTCTGGTGGGTTCCCACATCCTGCTGCCCACCGCCGCAGAGGCGGGGCGCATCACGGATGCCGAAGCACGCCGTCGCTTCAACAGCGACAACGCGAGCTGGAAGGGGCTGAGCCCCAAATACCTGGCCAACAAGCAATCCCACGTCGCCCAGCCGGTGGCGAGTAAGCCTGCTCCGGCCAAGCCGGCTGTGGTGGCCAAGAGCACACCGCCCAAGGCGGCGCCGATCCCGGCGGCACCCAAGGCGACGGCTCCTGCCCCCGAGGTGAAGGAGACCGCCAAGGCGGCTGTCTCCACCCCCGTGGTGGTGAGTGCTGCTGTGAGCAGCGCCGCCAGCACGGCGCCAACCCCTCTTCCCGCCACCCCGGTGGGCAAGCCCTCCACCGAGATGGCGCTGGCCCTGGAAGATGCCAACGCCCAGCTCGGCCAGGTCACCGAGATGAACCACAGGCTCAAGCTGCGTCTGCAAGCCCTGACCGAAGAGGTGGAGACCCTCAAGGCCCAGTTGCAGGATCAAACCGCCCTGCAAAAAGAGGTGGCGGAACTCAAGGCCAATCCGACGCCTCCCGTGGTGGCGCCGGTGCCCAAACAGAGCTGGCTGATGGAGCTGCTCTCTTCGCCGCTCAATCTCGCCATGATCATCCTGCTGCCGGTACTCCTGGTGCTTGCCCTGGTCACGCTCTGGCTGCGTGCTCGTGCCCGCCGCGAGCTGGAAGAGCAGGAGAAGAGCCTCTCCGAGTCGACCTCCATGGTCATGGGAGACGAGAACAGCGAGTTTGATCAGCTGATGACGGTGGGCATCGCGGATGACGAGCCCCTCCATGGCATGCCGGATCTCAACGAGCCGGAAGTGAGCAGGAAGCAAGATGGCGCCAGTGCTGCCGCCGATGTCATCTTCCGGGATGACGAGACGGCGCTCTCCGCTTTTGATGTGGAGCCTGCGATGACGACGGCGAACCGGGATCCGGATCTGGTGCCCGAGCTGGATCTGGCCCACGAGGGTGACTTCGATCTGCCCGTGGTGCCGGAACTCGATCTATCCGACGAGCCCACCTCCTCTGCTCGTGGTCATGACGAGATCATGACCGAGGAAGAGCTGCAGGCCGCCCTGTTTGCCGAGCTGGACGCGGATCTGGAAGCGGATCTGGCCCAGGCCCAGGAGGAGAGCCGCAGCCAGCGTGACGAGACACTGGCCAACTTCGATCTGAGCGATCTAGAGACCGGGTTTGGCGAGCCGACCGACGATGAGCTTGCCGCCAAGGCGCCGCACATCGACGAGACGGGGTTTGGCAAGGACGATGTGGACGACATGCTGGCCGAGCTCGGGCTGGAGCCCACCAAGCCGGCGGCGTCCGAGTGGGATCCCAGCGAGCTGGCCCTGGCGGACTTCGAGGATGCTTTCGCCGAGGTGGAGTCCCATCAGGGGGAGGTGAAGCCCCGCGAGCAGGTGCAAGACAGCGACTTCGTTGAAATCGACAAGCTGCTGGCCGATGCCGATGCCAGCAGCACGGAGCAGGAACCCTATCAGGGCTTCTCCCTGGATGTGGGGCTGGACGGTTTCCCCGAGGTGCTGCCGGAGTCCAACGGCTTTGATGTGGATGCCGATGACGGCGGGGTGGGGGCCAAGCTGGATCTGGCCCGGGCCTACCTCGAGATCGACGACAAGGAGAGCGCCCGTGAGTTGCTGGAAGAGGCGGTGGCCCAGGGCAGCGAGCACCAGCGCAGTGAGGCGCAGAAGCTGCTCAAGCGCCTGGGCTAGGCAGGCCCTTGTCATCCATGCACCAGAGAGGGCAGCCCGCGGGCTGCCCTCTCTCTTTGGGGGCCCCGCACCGCGGCCTCGCCCGGTCTGGGACTTTTGAGCCCGAGCGCGTATAATCCGCCCCGTTTCTTTCACTGCATCCTTTCATCAGAAGACACCGTTACCCATGCGAATTGCCCTTGGTATTGAATATGACGGCAGCCGGTACTTCGGCTGGCAGCGCCAGCGCGAAGTGATCAGCGTTCAGGAGGAGCTGGAAAAAGCCCTCAGCCGCATCGCCAACCACCCCGTCTCCATCCAGTGTGCCGGTCGCACCGATGCGGGGGTGCATGCCACCGGCCAGGTGATCCACTTCGATACCGAGTCGAACCGCGCAGAAGGCGCCTGGACCCTGGGGCTCAACTCCAACCTGCCCCCTGACATCGCCGTGCGCTGGGTCAGGGAAGTGGACGAGCATTTCCATGCCCGCTTCAGCGCCACCGCCCGCCGCTACCGTTACGTCATCTACAACCACAACTACCGCCCGGCGATCCTGAGCCAAGGCGTCAGCCACTACCACGAAGCCATCGATGCGACGCTGATGCACCAGGCCGGCCAGAGCCTGCTGGGGGAGCATGACTTCAGCACCTTCCGGGCTGTCGCCTGTCAGTCCAACACCCCCTGGCGCAATGTGACCCACCTGTGTGTCAGCCGTTCCGGCCCCTACATCTTGCTCGACATCAAGGCCAACGCCTTCCTGCATCACATGGTGCGCAACATCACCGGCTCCCTGCTGCTGGTGGGGCAGGGGCTTCAACCGGTGGAGTGGATTGCCGAGGTGCTGGCGGCGAAGGATCGCAACCTGGCGGGCCCGACCGCCAAGGCGGGCGGCCTCTATCTGGTGGATGTGGATTACCCGGCCGAATTCGGGTTGCCCCGGCCGCCCCTCGGCCCGCTGTGGCTGCCGGACTCGGCACCGGGTACGACCAGTTTTTAGTAACTGGGCCCGAAAATTTGTGGTTTAATGATCCGTCGTTTATTGCCATCGAGCCGTTAAGTCATTGAACAATCAAGGCTCGATGTGTTTTGTCAGGCACAAATGCATTAAGGAATTCCATGAGCTGGCTTGAGAAGATCCTTCCCAAGAGCAAGATCACCACACCGCGTCGTCACAACATTCCGGAAGGGGTGTGGACCAAGTGTACTGCTTGCGAACAGGTGCTCTACCGGGCAGAGCTGGAGCGCAATCTCGAAGTGTGCCCCAAGTGTGACCATCATATGCGCATCAGCGCACGTGCCCGTCTCGAGAGCTTCCTCGACGCCGAGGGACGCAGCGAAGTCGCGGCCGAGCTGGAGCCGCAAGACATCCTGAAATTCAAGGATTCCAAGCGCTACAAGGATCGTTTGTCTGCCGCCCAGAAAGAGACGGGCGAGAAGGATGCGCTGGTGGTGATGAAGGGGACCCTCAAGGGGGTACCGGTCGTCGCCTGTTCATTCGAGTTCTCCTTCATCGGGGGCTCCATGTCCTCCGTGGTCGGTGCCCGCTTCGTGCGCGCCGTCGAGGAGAGCATCAAGGAGGGCCGCGGCCTGGTCTGCTTCTCCACCTCCGGTGGTGCGCGGATGCAGGAAGCCCTGTTCTCCCTGATGCAGATGGCCAAGACCAGTGCGGCCCTAGATCGCCTCACCAAGGCGGGCCTGCCCTTCATCTCCGTGCTGACCGACCCCACCATGGGTGGCGTCTCCGCGAGTCTGGCCATGCTGGGTGACATCAACGTAGGCGAACCCAAGGCGCTGATCGGCTTTGCCGGCCCCCGCGTCATTGAGCAGACCGTGCGCGAGAAACTGCCGGAAGGCTTCCAGCGCTCCGAGTTCCTGCTGGAGAAGGGTGCCATCGATCTCATCATCGACAGGCGCGAAATGCGCAACCGTCTGGCCGGTCTGCTGGCCAAGCTGATGAACACTCAGGTCATCGAAGACTGAAGATGAGTTCACACATGCAACAATCCCAAAGCCGGTCGCTGGTCGACTGGCTTTCTTATTTGGAGCAGATCCACCCGGCCAACATCGACATGGGGCTGGAGCGGGTCGGCACGGTTGCCCGCCGCATGGGCCTCACCGAACTGCCGTTCAAGGTGATCACGGTGGCGGGCACCAACGGCAAGGGCTCCTCTTGCGCCATGGCGGCCAGCATCCTGATGGCCGCCGGCTACCGGGTCGGTGTCTACTCCTCCCCCCATCTGCTGCGCTTTACCGAGCGGGTGCGCGTCAATGGCCAGGAGCTGGACGATGGCGATCACTGCGCGGCCTTTGCCGAGGTGGAAGCCGCCCGGGGCGACATCGCCCTCACCTTCTTCGAGTTCGCCACCCTGGCGGGTCTGTGGCTGTTTCGCCGCGCCGCGCCCGATGTGCTCTTGCTGGAAGTGGGGCTGGGGGGGCGGCTCGATGCCACCAATGTGGTGGAATCGGACGTCGCCCTGATCACCTCCATTGCCCTGGATCACTGCGACTGGCTCGGGGATACCCGGGAGGCGGTGGCGGTGGAGAAGGCTGGCGTCTATCGCAAAGGTAAACCCGCCATCAGCGGGGAGCCCAATCCGCCGTCGACCATTGCAAGCGAAGCGGCGCGCCTCGGCGCCTGCCTGCGTCAGGTCGGCATCGATTTTCGTGGTGACGAGCATGAAGGTGACTGGGATTATCACGGCCTGCACCACTGGTCGGGATTGCCCAAACCGGCCCTGCCGCTGATGAATGCGGTCACCGTGCTGGCGGCGCTGGAGTCCCTCGGTCTGCCATTGGCGGAGTCCGCCATTCGCGACGGCCTGGCCAATGCTCGCCTTGCTGGCCGGATGCAGCAGTTGCAAACCTCGCCGCTGGTCATCGTCGACGTGGCCCACAATCCCCACTCTGCCGCCTATCTCGCCAGCCAGTTGCGCCAGCTCCCCGGCAAGGGCAAGCGCCGCGCCGTGGTTGGCATGCTCAAGGACAAGGACATGGCGGGGTCGCTGGCCGAGCTTGGCGGTCTGATTGACGAGTGGTTCCTGGCAAGCCTCCACGGCCCGCGCGCGGCCACGGCCGACCAGTTGGCGACGGCCCTTGGCGGCGGCCGGGGCGTGGCGCTCACCTTTGCCTGCGTGGGGGATGCCTACGGCGCCGCCTTGGCCGCATCGAGTCCTGACGATATGGTCATTGTGTTCGGCTCGTTTTACACTGTCGCCGACGTGCTGGCTCTGGGCTCGGTCTGAGCCGTTCGCTCCCCTGGCTCCGTCAACGTGACGACGGGCCGGGTTTTGCACTGGATAATCCCCTTTCAGGCCAAGTGGGTGGCGAGGGACCCGGCTTCGCCAGCCGGCGTGAGGGGAGGCGTTCTTTGCGAAGTGTGCAAGATTGCAATGGATCCTAAGTAACATGGGTGGAAATTAACTTGGCTTCGAAGTTTCAAAACAGATTGGTGGGGACCGTCATCTTGGTCGCCCTGGTGGTCATCTTTCTGCCGGACCTGATGGACGGCAACAAGCTGGAGCAGAAGGACGAGGCCTTCGCCAAGATCCCCCTGCGTCCGGAGCTGGAGCCCGCCAAGCCTGCGCTTCAGGTCTCGGCGGCGAGCACCCTGCCGGCCGAGCATCTGGCGAGTCAGCAGCAGGCCTCTGCCGCGACCCAGTGGCAGGTAGAGGAGATTGGCGATACCGTGACCCTGGCCAATCAGGGGGGAGCCAATCCAGCGGGAGCCAGTCAGGCTCCCATCACCCAGCAGCAGCCGGTACAGGCCGTGGCGCAACCCAAGCCCCAGCCCAAACCCGAGCCCAAGCCGGAAGTGATCGCCAAGAAACCGGTGGAGCAGCCCAAACCCAAGCCGGTGCCAACCAAGCCGGTAGAGGTGCAAAAACCGGTGGAGGCCAAGCCACAGGCGGGCCAGATCAAGACCATGGATGATCTCATCGCGAGCAAGATGGCCCAGCCGACTACGGCACCGGCAGCAGCCCCGGCTCAGGGGAGCTGGATCCTGCAGCTTGGCGCCTTCAAGAATGCAGACAGCGTCAATGCCCTGGTGAGCAAGCTGAGGGCGGCGGGCTACTCGGCCCAGACGTCGCCGAGAACCCCGGTACAGGGGCAGATCAACCGGGTCTTCATCGGGCCGGATGTCTCCAAGGCCAAGTTGCAGGGCATGCAGAGCCGGATCAGCCAGATGACGGGCTTGAGCGGCTCCGTGGTGGCCTACAACCCCTGACAGGACGATGAAATGAAAAGACCGCGCCTCATGGCAACATGGGCGCGGTCTTTTTTTGTGTCCAACACGGGGGAGGCAGTGTGGCTATCGGGCTGCCGAGGAGGACTAGATGCACTTCACCGGCTTGGGGAGCCCTGCGATCTTGGTGGCCTGCTTGGCGGGGCCTTCCGGGAACAACTTGTAGAGGTAGCGGCTGTTGCCCTTCTCCGGGCCGTACTGCTTTTCCATCGCCTTGACCAGGGCGCGGATGGCGGGGGAGGTGTTGAACTCCAGATAGAAGGCCCGTACGAAACGCACCACTTCCCAGTGGGGATCCTCCAGCACTATCCCCTCTTTCTCGGCCAGCACCAGGGCCAGCGCCTCGCTCCATTGCTCGCTGTGGCGCAGATAGCCTTGGGCATCGGTCTCGATGAGTTGGCCGTTGAACTGCAAATGGTGTGGCTCGGACATGACGCTTCCTCGAAAAGGCTATCTCAATGGGGCGGGCATGGTAGCGCCTTGCGTCCCGTCCGGCAACCGGGGCAGAGCTTGGCGCCTGCCTCGGGCGGGACAGGCCCGGCGGCTATGTCCGGCTAGGTTCGCCCTGACCTGTCAGCAGCTGGCCGTCGTTGGCCAGCATCAGCAGCTCGTCTGCCAACTGGCTGATGAGGGTGAGCTGCTGGCTCAGCATCAGCTGCTCCTCGCTGCTCTCCGGAGCGATGGCCGGACAGGCTCCCGCGAGCGGCGTCGGCATCTCCCCCGCCAGGTGACCGGCGGCCTGCTCCAGGGTCTGGCTGATGTGGCGGCTTATCTCCTCCAGCCCCTCGATGGGCTCGAGTTTGTCGCGATGGGCCCCGAGCGCCGAGATATAGGAGAGCAGGGCATGGTTGCGCCAGGTGAGAGTGAAACAGAGATCCAGGAAGCGGCGGCGCTTGCTCGGCTCCACCAGCATGCTCTGCCAGGCCATGGCCAGCTCGCTGTCGGCGAGGTGGGCACACTTGCGGGCCACCCGGTAGTCCAGGGATTCATCCCGTTGGCGATGCAGGCTGGCGAGTACCGCCGAAAGGTACTTCGCATTGGCGGACAGGGAGTTGGCGATAAGGGTCGGCAACCGCTTGTATTGCCAGTCGGGCCAGAGCCAGGCCACCAGGGCGTAGGAAAGCAGGCAGCCGAGCAGGGTATCGAGCAGGCGGGGTCCCAGGATGGCGAAGCCGATGCCATCCAGCAGGTTGAACGCCATCAGCACGTAGAGGGTGATGAAGCAGACGGCGGCGCTGTAGTTGCTGCGCACCTGGGTGAAAAACAGGAAGGCGGCAAGCCCCATGATCCCCAGTTGCAGGTGCAGCTCGGGGAAGAACCAGAGCACGGGCACGCCGATGAGGATACCGGCGAAGGTGCCGAGCATCCGCTGCACCAGGCGACGGCGGGTTGCGCTGTAGCTCGGCTGGCAGACGAACAATACGGTGAGCAGGATCCAGTACCCCTTGTCCAGGTGAAACGCCTGCAGAATGCCATAGCCCACGACCAGCCCGAGGGAGAGCCGCAGGGCATGGCGAAACACCATGGAGTTCGGGGTCAGGTGCTGCCTGAGCAATGCCAGCAAGGGCAGGGCGACCGGCCGTGCCAGGGGAGGCAGGCTGGTGGGCGGCGCGGCGGGGTTTTGCAGCTCTTCGGCGCTTTGCAGCAACTGGTTGATGCTGGCCAGGTTGCGACGCAGGAACTTCATCGGTGTCAGCAGGGTCTTGGGGTAGTGCTGTTTGAGGTGGGTGAACTCCAGCTGATCGCCGAGGGCCTCCAGAGTCCAGTGAATGCGTTTGTGGTGGGTGTAGGGCTTGTGCACCAGGATGGCGTAGCCAAGCTGCTGACAGGCGTCGGCAAGCTGTGACAGCACCTCCTGGAAGCCGTCGAGGACGATGCCCTGCTTGAGCTCCGCTTCCAGCTTGCTGTAGGGGTAGTGGCTGGAGGTGGCCCGCTCCTGGATCTCCAGGGCAAGCAGGTAGAGGCGCAGCAGGCCCGCGAGCTCGGGGGCAACCCCGTGGCGGCCGGGGGCATGAAGACGGGCATTGAGCGCCGTCTTGGCCTGGTTCAGGGCATTGACCAGGTTGATGTTGAGCTGGGCCAGATTGTGGCGGATGGCCTGGGCGCCGTGTTCGTCAGCCGGGAAGAAGCGGGATTTCTCCTGCAAGTAGCGGGCGAGGGCGAAGTAGCTCTGGGCCAGTTGCTCGTGCAGGGTCTTGTAGGGCAGCAGCCAGAGCCAGACCAGGGACACCAGGCCGTACCAGAGGGCCCCGGCGCACAGGGCCAGCGGCTGATAGAAGAGATCCGGCGCCTTGGCGGCCCCCAGCATGGTGTAGATGGCAATCAGCAGGGAGCCAAAGCTGATGGTGGCGTAGCGCTGGCCGAGGGCACCCACCATGACGAAGATAAAGGTGGAGCCCGCGAGCCCGATGGCAAACAGCCAGGGGGTGGGGAAGAGATACTGTACGCACAATGAGGCAAACAGGAAGCAGAGCAGGGTCATGGCGAGGTTCTTGACCCGGCCCCAGAGGCTGTCGTCGGTCTCGGCGATGGCGCCGGCCACCACCCCGAGGGAGAGCAGCACGGTGAGCTGGATGTCACCGGTTGCCAGCGCGAAGGCGAGCAGCCCCGCGATGGCGAGCAGGACCTTGAGAGCGAAATAGATGTGGCTGTCTGTCAGCAGCCGGCGCAGCAGGCCGGAGAAATCCATCGGCATGCTAGGCACCACCCTTGAACGAGGTGAAATCGATGTGGCAGTCGGTCAGCAGACGGCGCAATAAACCTGAGAAGTCCATGGGCATGGGATGAAGGCAACCCTTGAGCGAAACGAAAGCGACAGCATAACCCGTCGACAGCGAAACGGCCCTGATTTGGATCAGGGCCACTTCGCTTCATATCCTTGATTTGCAACTTATCCTGACAGAAATGGGCGCCAATAAAAACCCCGCCGAAGCGGGGTCTTGTGCATATCAAGCATCCATCAGTTGCGGTTGCCGCCAAGCAGGCTCAGCAGGCTCAGGAAGATGTTGTAGATGGAGACATACAGGGTGACGGTGGCAGAGATGTAGTTGGTCTCGCCGCCGCGCACGATCTGCTGGGTGGTCAGCAAGATGGCGCCGGAGGAGAAGAGCATGAACATGGCGGACAGGGCCAGGCTCAGGGCGCTCATCTGCAGGAAGATGTTGGCGACCATGGCAACCAGCAGTACCCAGAACCCGACGAACAGCATGCCGCCGAGGAAGGAGAGGTCCCGCTTGGTGGTCAGGGCATAGGCAGACAGGCCGAAGAAGGTGAGCGCAGTGCCGCCCAGCGCCGTCATCACGATCTCGCCGCCGCCGTTGTTCATGTACATGTTGATGATGGGGCCGAGGCTATAGCCCAGCAGGCCGGTCAGGGCGAAGGTGAACACCAGCCCCATGCCGTTGTCACGGTTCTTCTCGGTCAGGAACATCAGGCCGTAGACACCGATGAGGAACACGGCCCAGTGCAGGGGCGGCATGTTCATGACGGTTGCTACCCCGGCTACCACGGCTGAGAAGCCAAGAGTGAGGGAGAGCAGCATGTAGGTGTTGCGCAGCACCTTGTTGGTGTCGCGCACGGCACCCTGGGTGCCAGTGTAGATAGAACGGGTATCCATCTTGATGTCCTCTTGATTTCCGGGGTGAAGCGACCAAGTGTGCTTCGTTAACGCATTGTATGCACTGAATGTGTGGATGACGAGCGCTGATTTCAAGCGCCACCCCACCTGCGTGGTGCCTACTATCCCAGAGCAAAGATGTATTGCGCATGAACAAGGAGGCTCAAGGCGTTGCAGAGGGCGCCTGCTCCTGCTCTTTACCCTGTCTGGCGATCCGCGTCGGCGAGAAGCCGAACTGCTTTCTAAACGCCGTGATGAAATTGGCCACATGGTCATAGCCGGCGTGGGCGGCGGCCCCTTGCAGAGAGAGGCTGCGCGCCTCCAGCCTGGCCCGCGCTTCTTGCAGCTTTCGCTGGCGAAGGTAGCGCTGCAGGCTCATGCCCAGCTCTTTTTTTGCGGCCCGCTGCAAGGTGGAGACGCTCATGCCGAGGGTGGCCGCGATCTCGGTCAGGGTCATCTCGTCCACTTTTTCATCCCTGAGCAGCATCTTGAGGCGCGTCGGTTGCTCGTTCTGGCGTTGGCAGCAGGGGGAGGCGGCCTGCTGGAGGTGGGTCATCAGGCTCTCCCAGACACTGAGGGCAAAGGCCTTGCGCATCAGCATCTCGGAGGCGTTCTGGCTGCTGGTGAGATTGAGCGCTTCCGCAATCTGTCCAAGGGCAGCGGGCAGGGTCCAGTCGACGCGGCTCAGATGGCGGCTGAAGGTCTGTGCGAAAGCCTTGCGATGCGCCTGTGCCAGATTGTGGGCGAGCCAGGTGTGGTCCAGGGAGAGGACGATGCTGCGGCTGCGCACCTGGGCTTTGGCCGCCCCCTGCACGATGTCGGGCTCGGTATAGAGGATGGCGGTTGCCACTATGGGGTCGGACTCGTGAAAGCGGCACCCCTTGAGCCTGTGAATGGCGCCATAGGTCATCAGGGCCCGGCTCTCGAGGGGAATGGCGATGATCAACTGCGGCGGCAACTCCCGCTCGGTGGCGAAGTCTGCCTTGTGAACGATGTCCTTGTTGTGAAAGCGAAGACCCTCCTGGATCACCAGGTTCTCCACCCTGCCGGTGAAGCGGCCTCGCTGGCGTGCGCTGGTGTCCCTTGCCACTGTGTCAGTCATGTGCAATTTGACCATGTCGAAGAGTGAAATGACCACACCGCAAAACTGCGGCGGAAGATGGAGTGATATATTAGCCCCCGGAAAATCAAATGAAAATGATTATCATCTCTATCTTGGGGTCACTCTTACTATGGTTGTCTTGAAGGATAAAGCGCGAAGCCCGCTGGCTCTGGCCATCTCTGCCGCTCTGGCCGTCACCGTTGCCGCCCCGGCAGGGGCACACACACCGGACATCAAGCCGGACGAAACCCTGGTCGTCTATGGCAATCCACTCTACGGGATGTCGCCGTCGGAGGAGACGGGAGGCTATGGGGTCGACTCGGCCACCGTCGGCACCAAGACGCCGGCGGCCCTCAAAGACATCCCCCAGTCGATCACCGTGTTGACCAACGACTACATCGAGGAGCGCAACTTCGTGGCGGTGGACGATCTGGCCAAGTTCACGCCGGGTCTGCGCACCCTGGTCAACGACAGCGGTCGCTCCTCCATCTTCTCCCGTGGCTATGAATACGACGAGGTGAACCTCAACGGCCTGCCATCGCCCATGCAGAGCAAGTACGGCACCCTGCCGTCGCTGGCGGCGGTGGATCGGGTGGAGATCATGCGGGGCCCCTCCGGCCTCTTCAACAGCACCAGCGAGCTGGGGGGCGTGATCAACATGGTGCTCAAGCGTCCGACCGACGCTTTCAAGGGCTCGGTCACGGCGCGCTATGGCAGCTGGGACAGGCATTACCTGGAGGCGGACATGGGGGGCGCACTCAACGACGAGGGTTCCCTGCGCGGTCGCGTCGTGGTGGCCAACGCCGACATCAAGAACCAGGTGGACTACAACAACAACGACAACGGTACCTACTACGGCACCCTGGAGTTCGATCTCTCGGATCGCACCCGCCTCTCCGTCTACGCCCTGCACCAGACCAAGGACATCCTGCCCACCAACGGCCTGCCGGCGTACAAGGACGGCTCCCTGCTCGACATCGGCCGCAGCACCTACCTGGGGTCGGCTGAAGACTTCTTCGACGCCGACACCACGGATGTGGGGGCCTCGCTGCAACACGCCTTTGCCAACGGCGGGGTGGGTCAGGTCTCGGCCCGCTACATGGATCACGACATGCGGCTGGAGCAGACCTTCACCAACGGCCCCGTGGACGTGGCGGGCAACACCGGGCTGATGTTCAACGGCCAGGGGAACCAGCAGAAGAACATGGCCTTCGATGCCAACTACAGTCAGATGTTCGATCTGTTGGGGCACAAGAGCGAGTTTGTGCTGGGCTCCGACTACAAGCGCTACGAGTCGGACATCCAGACCTACACCAACCGCAACCTCGGCAAGATCAATGTGTTCGATTTCGACCCGATCCGGGTCGCCAAGCCGGACTACAGCTACACCAAGAATGACCATGAGGAGCAGTCGGAGCTCGGTCTGTATGGCAAGGTGACCTGGCGGCTGATGGAGCCGCTCTCGGTGATCACCGGGGCCCGCGTCTCCTGGTACGATCTGGATGCCGTCAGCACGACCCTGAGTTCTGGAGCCCAGAGCGGCGAGTCCAGTGCGTTCAACGGCAAGCTCACCCCCTACGCGGGGGCCGTCTATGACCTGAGCGACGAACACGCCTGGTATGCCAGCTACTCCAAGGTGTTCAAGCCCCAGACCAGCCAGGACGAGAGCGGCAACTTGCTCAAGCCCCGGGAGGGCAGCCAGTGGGAAACCGGCATCAAGTCCTCGCTGCGTGACGGCCTGCTCAACACCCGGGCGACCCTCTTCCTGATGAAGGACGACAATATCGCGGCCCAGGCCTACGACGATCAGGGCATTGCCATCACCAACACCTACTGGGCGACCGGCAAGGTGGAGACGCAAGGGGTGGAGCTGGAGGCGAGCGGCTATCTCAGCCAGAACTGGATGGTGATGGCCGGCTATACCTTCACCGACATCGAGGAGAAGGCCGGGGATCACAACCCGAAATTCGACACCATCCCCCGTCACGCCCTCTCACTCTGGACCGACTACCACTTGGCCGACTGGGTGCAGGGGCTGCACCTCGGGGCCGGGATGACGGCGGTGAGCGACTACGGCTTCAACCAGAAGGGGGTCGAGACCCATCAGGGGGGCTATGCCCTGTTCGATGCGGCGGTGCGTTACGAGATCAACGACAGGATGCAGGCGACCCTGAACCTCTACAACCTGCTCGACCGGGAGTACTTCTACCGGGTCGGCTCCACCAGCACCTTCAACATGTACGGCGAGCCGGCGAACCTGATGGCAGGCTTCACCTACAAGCTGTAACGGCCGACGACAGCAGGGCCTGCGGGCCCTGTTGTCGTCTCTGTGCGCCACCCTACGGGGGATCCCCAAGGCTGGCGACACAATCCTGGTTCATCCAATGACAAGACTCATCACCCTGCTGCTCACCATGATCACACTCTCTTCTGCCCAGGCAGACATGCTCCACTACGCCCAGCGCTTCACCCACCATTCGGCCCTGCTGGGGGAGACGCGGCAATACAGCGTCTCCCTGCCCCAGGAATATGAACGCGAGCCAGGGGCTCGGTTCCCCGTGCTCTATCTGCTCGACGGGGAGAAGAGTCTGCTGGAGGTTGTCGGCATCACCCGGGCCCTGCGGGCCGGGCTCAATCCGGCTATCCCCCCCCTCATCATCGTCGCAGTGCACAACACCGACCGGATGCGGGATTACACCCCGAGCCACACCATGACCTTGCCCAATGGGGCACCGGCGGGGCCCGGCTATGCCGTGACGGGGGGCGGGCCCCGGTTCTTGCGCTATCTGGGCGAGGAGCTGCGTCCCCTCATCGAGGAGAGGTTTCGGACCCAGGCGCCGGCCCTGCTGGTGGGTCACTCCCTCGGCGGCCTGCTGGCGCTCGATGCACAGGCGCAAGACGGCGGCCAGTTCCAGGGGGTGATCGCCATCGACGCCAGCCTCTGGTTCGATTACCCCCGCAATTACGAGCGCATCGCGTCGGAGTTGACCGGGCCGCTCAAGCACGCCTCCTCGCTGTTCATGGCGGTGGCCAACAACCCCTTCACCCCGGGATTCGGGCGCTCGGCGTTTCACCGGGATCGCCTGCAGCAGTTTGCGCGGCAGGTAGTGGGGGCACCCGGCGCAAACCTGCACGTCACCAGTCGCTACTTCGAGGAGGAGGATCACCACAGCGTCTACCACCCCGCCGTCTATCAGGGACTCCAGTGGCTGTTTCAGGGCTACCGGATGGATCTGGCGCCCGGGCACTTCAGCCGACAGGGGGTGATCGCCCGCTTTGATGCCCTGAACCGCCACCTCGGCAGCGCACTGCGCCCGGAGCTGGGGAGTCTGCGGGACATCAGGGAGAAGGCCGCGCGCTGGCCGCAGATGGCGATCTCCGTGGACGAGGCCGATGCCCTGCTGGCCCACTACTACGGGACGAAGCCGTGAAAAGCCGATATTTTTGCCTGTGTCTGGAATCGTCACAACGGCGCCGGAGACGGGTGTCGGTTCGGCGCCATCCCTGGGTAGACTGCCGAAACGAGGGGCGCCGGGTCGGTGCCCCGACAGAGGCAGGGAGTGAACGATGGCGGTTGCAGGAAAGAGGGGAGGCATGCTGGCTCTGTGGTGCGGCGCACTCCTGATGTCGGGGTGCAGTGGGTTTGCGCCTGCGCCCATTCCCGTCACCTATCTGAGTCAGGATCCGCCCCCAGGCAGGCTGCCCCTTGGGGAGACCGCCTATGTGGATGACGGTCGCTGCCCACCAGGGCAGGTCAAGCGGCTCATCGGCGGGGACGCGAAGCACAATGTGCCAAGAAAGGTGGAGTGTGTGACAAGACCGCAATGATGATGTGATTTTCACAGCCTGAAACATCCAAAAAAGAGCCCTGAGGCAGTCGCCTTGGGGCTCTTTTCGTCTGGCTGGCCTGATCGGTGTGATGCCGCAGCGGGCTAGAAGGCATCTCCAGGGACCCGCACCCAGCCTTCCATCAGGATGCGGGCGGAGCGGGACATCAACGCTTTGGTGACCGTCCACTGTCCCGCGACCTGCTCTGCCTGGGCTCCGACTCTCAGGGTGCCGGAGGGGTGACCAACGCGCACCGCTTCGCGCTCGCCGCCCCCGGCGGCCAGATTGACGAGGGTGCCGGGAATGGCCGCCGCCGTGCCGATGGCCACGGCGCAGGTGCCCATCATGGCGTGGTGCAGCTTGCCCATGGAGAGGGCCCGCACCAGCAGATCGATCTCGCCAGCAATAATCTCCTTGCCGCTGGCGGTGCGGTAATCCTTGGCGGGTGCGACGAAGGCAATTTTCGGGGTGTGCTGGCGGGTGGCCGCCTCTTCGGGGCGCTTGATGAGCCCCATGCGCAGGGCACCGGCAACCCGGATCGCCTCGAAGCGGGCCAAGGCCTCGGGGTCCGTGTTTATCTGCTCGCGCAGCTCGGTGCCCTCATAACCGATGTCCTCGGCGTTGACGAACACCGTGGGGATGCCGGCGCTGATCAGGGTGGCCTTCAAGGTGCCGCTCTTTACAACAGAATCCGGCACCTCCAGCTCGTCTATCAGATTGCCGGTGGGGAAGAGGGCGCCGCCGTCTTCACCCTCGTCGGATGGGTCGAGAAACTCCAGCACGATCTCGGCGGCGGGGAAGGTCACCCCGTCCAGCTCGAAATCGCCTGTCTCCTGCACCTGGCCGTTCGTCACCGGCACGTGGGCGAGGATGGTCTTGCCGATATTGGCCTGCCAGATGCGCACCTCACAGGTGCCGCTCTCCGGGATGCGGGACGGGTCCACCAGGCCGGCGTGGATGGCGAAGGCCCCGGCGCCGGTGGAGAGGTTGCCGCAGTTGCCGCTCCAGTCCACGAATGCCTTGTCGATGGCGACCTGGCCGTAGAGGTAGTCCACATCGTGATCGGGTTGCTGGCTTTTGGAGAGGATCACGCACTTGGCTGTGGAGGAGGTGGCCCCCCCCATGCCGTCCATGTGGGCGCCGTAGGGATCGGGGCTGCCGATGACCCGCAGGAAGAAGGCATCCCGTGCCGGGCCCGGCTGCTGGCAGCGCTCGGGCAGGTCAGATAAGCGAAAGAAGACCCCCTTGCTGGTGCCGCCGCGAAGGTAGGTGGCCGGAATTCTGACTTGTGGTATGTGGGCCATAGAGAGTGTCCTGAAAAGAGTCATGGATCCTGCTCCCTCTGGGAGAAGGTGCCCGAAGGGCGGATGAGGGGGGTTTCCCCTCACCCCAACCCTCTCCCAAAGGGAGAGGGTGCCTTATGCCTTCCCCTTTTTCAAAGGGGCGGAGCGGGGTTGCGATTTAGCTTGCGGCCTTTTGCGCAGCCGACGCCAGGAAATCCTGGGCGAAGCGTTGCAGCACGCCGCCCGCCTCATAGACCGAGACCTCCTCGGCGGTGTCGAGGCGGCAGGTCATGGGCACCTGGATCACTTCGCCGCTGCGACGGCGGATCACCAGGGTGAGATCGGTGTGCGGCTGGCGCTCCCCCACCACGTCGTAGGTCTCGGTACCATCGAGACCCAGCGTGAGGCGGGTGGTGCCCGGCTTGAACTCCAGCGGCAGCACCCCCATGCCGATGAGGTTGGTGCGGTGAATGCGCTCGAAGCCCTCTGCCGCGATCACCTCCACCCCGGCAAGGCGCACCCCCTTGGCCGCCCAGTCCCGGGACGAGCCCTGACCGTAGTCGGCACCGGCCACGATGATGAGGGGCTGCTTGCGTGCCATGTAGGTCTCGATGGCTTCCCACATCCGCATCACTTTGCCGTCTGGCTCGACGCGGGCGAGGGACCCCTTCTGCACCACGCCGTTCACCACCGCCATCTCGTTGACCAGCTGGGGGTTGGCGAAGGTGGCGCGCTGGGCGGTCAGATGATCGCCGCGGTGGGTGGCGTAGGAGTTGAAGTCCTCCTCCGGCAGGCCCATCTTCGCCAGGTATTCCCCCGCCGCGCTGCCGGGCAGGATGGCGTTGGAAGGGGAGAGGTGGTCTGTGGTGATGTTGTCCGGCAACAGCGCCAGGGGCCGCATGCCGCGCAGGGTGCGCTCGCCCGCCAGTGCCCCCTCCCAGTAGGGCGGGCGACGGATATAGGTGCTTTGCGCACGCCAGTCGTACAGGGGCGTCACCTTGGGACCCTGATCCTCTTCCTGGGTGAACATGGGGATATAGACCTGGCGGAACTGGGACGGCTTGACCGACGCCTTGACCACGGCGTCGATCTCTTCATCAGACGGCCAGATATCCTTGAGGCGAATCTCCTGACCGTCCACTACCCCCAGCACATCTTTCTCGATGTCGAAGCGGATGGTGCCCGCGATGGCGTAGGCCACCACCAGGGGGGGCGAGGCGAGAAACGCCTGCTTGGCATAGGGGTGGATGCGGCCGTCGAAGTTGCGATTGCCCGACAGCACCGCCGTGGCGTAGAGGTCCCGCTCGATGATCTCCTGCTGGATGGCGGGATCCAGGGCACCGGACATGCCGTTGCAGGTGGTGCAGGCAAACGCCACGACGCCGAAGCCGAGCTGTGCCAGCTCATCCATCAGCCCCGCCTCTTTCAGGTAAAGCGCGACCGTCTTGGAGCCGGGGGCGAGGGAGGATTTGACCCAGGGCTTGCGCATCAGGCCGAGCCGGTTGGCGTTGCGGGCCAGGAGGCCTGCGGCAATCACGTTGCGCGGGTTGCTGGTGTTGGTGCAACTGGTGATGGCGGCGATGATGACGGCGCCATCGGGCAAGAGGCCGTCAGCCTCCTGGGCACGAGCCTTGTCCAGGTCCACCGCGATTCCGCGCTCGGCCAATGCCGATACCGGCAGGCGACGGTGGGGGTTGGAGGGGCCGGCCAGGGTGCGCACCACGCTCGACAAGTCAAAGTGCAGCACCCGCTCGTACTGGGCGCCCGCCAGGGCATCGGCCCAGAGACCGGCCTCCCTGGCATAGGTTTCCACCAGCCTGACCTGCTCGTCGTCACGGCCGGTGAGCTTGAGGTAGTCGAGGGTCTGCTGGTCGATGAAGAACATGGCCGCGGTAGCACCATACTCCGGCGCCATGTTGGAGATGGTGGCCCGATCGCCGAGGGTGAGGGCGGCGGCGCCCTCGCCACGAAACTCCAGGTAGGCGCCGACTACCTTCTGCTGGCGCAGGAATTCGGTGAGCGACAGCACCAGGTCCGTGGCGGTGATGCCGGGCTGCGGCTTGCCGGAGAGCTCCACGCCGACGATCGAAGGCAGCCGCATCCAGGAGGCGCGCCCCAGCATCACGTTCTCCGCTTCCAGCCCGCCCACCCCCACCGCGATGACGCCGAGGGCATCCACGTGGGGGGTGTGGCTGTCGGTACCGACGCAGGTGTCCGGGTAGGCAATACCGCGGTCCGCGTGGATGACAGGGGACATCTTCTCCAGGTTGATCTGGTGCATGATGCCGTTGCCGGGCGGGATCACCTCGATGTTCTTGAACGCCTGCTTGGTCCAGTCGATGAAGTGGAAGCGATCCTCGTTGCGGCGATCCTCGATGGCGCGGTTCTTCTCGAACGCTTGCGGGTCAAAGCCGCCGCACTCCACGGCGAGGGAATGGTCGACGATGAGCTGCACCGGCACGACCGGGTTCACCTGGGCGGGATCGCCCCCCTGCTCGGCGATGGCGTCGCGAAGGCCCGCGAGGTCCACCAGGGCGGTCTGACCCAGGATGTCGTGACACACCACCCGCGCCGGGAACCAGGGGAAGTCGCGATCGCGCTTGTTGTGCACTATCTGGCCGAGGCACTCGCCGAGGATTGCCGGATCGCATTTGCGAACCAGATTCTCGGCGTGGACGCGGGCGGTGTAGGAGAGCCTGTCCCAGGCGCCGGGAGCGATGGCGTTGACCGCCTCCCTGGCATCGAAGTAGTCGAGCGCCGTGCCGGGCAGGGGCTTGCGATATTGCGTGTTGATCATCACTTGCGCTCCTGATTCTTCTCGGCGTGCACGCGGGCGGTGTAGGAGAGCCTGTCCCAGGCGCCGGGGGCGATGGCGTTGACCGCCTCCCGGGCGTCGAAGTAGTCAAGCTGTGTGCCGGGCAGGGGCTTGCGATATTGCGTGTTGATCATCACTTGCGCTCCTTGAGCGGCACGAACCTGAGATCCTCCGGGCCGACGTAGTTGGCGCTCGGGCGGATTATCTTGCCGTCGATGCGCTGCTCGATGACATGGGCCGACCAGCCGGAGGTGCGGGCGATGACGAACAGCGGGGTGAACATGGCGGTGGGCACCCCCATCATGTGGTAGCTGACGGCACTGAACCAGTCGAGGTTCGGGAACATCTTCTTGACTTCCCACATGGTGGATTCCAGCCGCTCGGCGATATCGAACATCTTGGTGTTGTGCTGCTCCTGGCTGAGGGCGCGCGCCACCTCCTTGATCACCTTGTTGCGCGGATCGGAGACGGTGTAGACCGGGTGGCCGAAGCCGATGACCACCTCTTTTTTCTCGACCCGGGCGCGAATGTCGGCCTCCGCCTCGTCCGGATTCTCGTAGCGCTTCTGGATCTCGAAGGCCACCTCGTTGGCGCCCCCGTGCTTGGGCCCGCGCAGGGCACCGATGGCTCCCGTGATGCAGGAGTACATGTCCGAGCCGGTGCCGGCAATGACGCGGCCGGTGAAGGTGGAGGCGTTGAACTCATGCTCGGCGTAGAGGATGAGGGAGGTGTGCATGGCGCGCACCCAGGAGTCGCGTGGCTTGTGCCCGTGCAGCAGGTGCAGGAAGTGGCCGCCGATGGAATCGTCGTCGGTCTCCACGTGGATGCGTTTGCCGTTGTGGCTGAAGTGGTACCAGTAGAGCAACACGGATCCGAGACAGGCCATCAGCTTGTCGGCGATGTCCCGGGCGCCCGGGTGGTTGTGATCGTCCTTCTCCGGTGACAGGCACCCCAGCACGGAGACGGCGGTGCGCATCACGTCCATGGGGTGGGCAGAGGGAGGCAACTGCTCCAGGGCGGTCCTGACCCCGGTGGGCAGGCCGCGCAGGGCCTTGAGCTTGGCCTTGTAGGCGGCGAGCTCCGCCACATTGGGCAGATGGCCGTGCACCAGCAGGTGGGCTATCTCTTCAAACTCGCAGCTGGTGGCCACGTCCAGGATGTCGTAGCCACGGTAGTGCAGGTCGTTGCCGGAGAGGCCGACGGTGCACAGGGCGGTGTTGCCGGCGGCGCTGCCGGAGAGGGCGACGGATTTCTTCGGCTTGAAGCCGGTGGTTTCGGGCAGGGCGCTCATCACATGTTTCCTCATTCAGTCCGTTGATGCGCCAGCCGCCAGCATAAGGCGGCCGGTCGCCGTCTTATTCCTTGGTCGACAGATCCTGGGTGAACAGCCTGTCCAGGGTCTGCTCGTAGTGGTGGTAACCGAGAAAATCGTAGAGGGACTCCCGGGTCTGCATGGTGTCGACCACGGCGCGCTGGTGGCCGTCACGGCGAAGCGTCTGATAGACGTTGAGGGCGGCCTGGTTGGCGGCGCGGGCGGCGCTCAGGGGGTAGAGCACCATGTCGACGCCATGCAAGGCGAGCGCCTCCTTGTCAAACAGCTCGGTCTTGCCGAACTCGGTCATGTTGGCGAGGATGGGCACTCCGGCCGCCTGCTTGAAGCGATCGTACTGTTCCAGCTCGGTGACCGCCTCGGCGAAGATCATGTCGGCACCGGCCTCCACATAGGCGGCGACCCGCTCCAGGGCCGAGCCCAGTCCTTCCACCGCCAGGGCGTCGGTGCGGGCCATGATGACGAAATGTTCGTCCTGGCGGGCATCCACCGCGGCCTTGATCCTGTCCACCATCTCGGTGACGCTGACCACCGCCTTGTTCGGCCTGTGACCGCAGCGCTTCTGGGCCACCTGATCTTCCATGTGGACGGCGGCCACACCGCCACGCTCGAAGGCGCGGATGGTGCGGGCGATGTTGAAGGCGCCCCCCCAGCCGGTGTCGATGTCCACCAGGAGTGGCACCTGGGTGGCAGCCGTGATGCGTTCGGCATCGATGAGCACGTCATTCATGGAAGTCATGCCGAGGTCCGGCAGGCCATAGGAGGCGTTCGCTACCCCGGCGCCGGAGAGATAGAGGGCCTGGAAGCCGCTGCGCTCTGCCATCAGCGCCATGTAGGCATTGATGGTGCCGACAATCTGCAGGGGCTTTTCGTTGGCCAGGGCCGTGCGAAAACGCTTGCCGGCCGAGGGGGAGAGGTTGGACATGGTGACTCCTTTCATGGGGTGCGTGTCTGCTGGATGTGTAGGGTGAACGGTATTATCTCACACTACGTTTACGTTAACGTCAATTATGCTTAGGTCCAAGGTCGTATCAAGTGTGCTCTCCCCTGACGGACCCCTGGCAACGCCAGCACCACAGACTCGTTGGAACCATTTTTTGGTGTGATGCATCGTGTGGGAGAGCGGTGAACCTGGGAAAATGCCGAGTGTTTTTGGCCAAATCGGGGCTTTTGGGGTCAAAATCTTGCGCGGCGTCAAACAGGATGCAAATTGTGTCTCAGCCATCCTCCCCGACTGGGTCTCTGCGTTGCTTGCCCGTAGGCGTTTGGCTACGCTCAGTGGGTGATCAAACAAGGGGTGTGCGCCATGAAGAAAAGCCAGGTTCATCTCATCGACGAAGAGGTGGATTTTCCTGCCAATGAACAGCTGGTCTCCACTACGGACCTGCAGGGTGTGATCACCTACGCCAATGATCACTTCTGCCGGGTAGCGGGGTACAGCCGGGCCGAGCTCATCGGCCAGCACCACAACATGGTTCGCCACCCGGACATGCCCAAGGCTGCCTTTGCTGACCTCTGGGGCAAGCTCAAGCAGGGCAAACCCTGGCGCGGCATGGTGAAAAACCGCTGCAAGGATGGGCGTTACTATTGGGTGGATGCCTATGTCACCCCTATCTTCGAGCAGGGGCGGATCAATGGCTACCAGTCGGTCCGCAGTCGCGCCGCGCCGGAGATGAAAGCCGTGGCCGGGCGCACCTATGCCAGATTGAAGAGCGTGGAGCGGGGGGAGCGAAAGGGCGGATTGAGCCTGCGCCCGATGCGCCACGGGCTGGCCATCGTCGGTGTCTTGCTGATGCTGGCGGGGGGGGGGCTATCTGATGGGGCCCTGGGGGCCGTTGTTCACCCTGTTGCCTCTCTTGTGGCTGGCCCTGATCTATCGTGACACCCTCATCACTACCCCCCGTTATCTGCGACAGCTCGCGGACGAATATGACAGCCTGACCCGGCTCATCTATTCGGGGGAGGATGCCAGTGCCATTGCAGACTTCCACATCAAGCTGTTGCAGGCCAGGATCCGCACCGTCCTTGGACGAGTGGACGATGCGACCCTCTCCCTGCAGGATCTCGCGGTGCATCTGAAAACAGCCTCCAGCGAGGCAAGCGCCGACATCGCCGAACAGGATGTCCAGACCCAGCAGGTGGCGACGGCCATCACCGAGATGGCGGCGACAGCCCACGAGATTGCCCGCAATATCCTTGAGACGGATAACCAGATAGCCCAGGCCAAGGCGCACTGCCAAAATACCGATCAACAGCTGGAAGATACCCAGCACAGGGTGACGGAGCTGGCCACCCAGGCAGAGCATGCCTTCACGGCCGCCGTGGCACTGGCGGAGGAGTCGGACCGCATCGGTGTGCTGATGAGCGAGATCCAGGGCATTGCGGATCAGACCAATCTGCTGGCGCTCAACGCCGCCATCGAGGCGGCGCGGGCAGGGGAGCAGGGGCGAGGCTTTGCGGTGGTGGCGGACGAGGTGCGAACCCTCTCCACGCGCACCCACAAGGCGACCGAGCAGATCCAGAGCAGCATAGGCCAGATCCAGCGTACCCTGAACGGCTGGAAGGGCATGATGCAGCAGAACCTGCAACAGACCCAATCCTGCGTGACCCTGACCCGCCAGGGATCAGAGAGCCTGCATCAGGTGCTGGCGGAAATAGAACGGGTGGTGGACCTCTCGGCCCAGATCTCGACGGCGGCAGAGGAGCAGCAGGCGGTGGTGGAGGACATCAGCCGCAACGTCAACGCCATCTCCCAGCACTCCCACACCAACAGCAACAAGATGCAGGACATGGACGCCTCGAGCGACATCCTGCTCACCAAGGCTCGCCAGCTCAAATCCCTGGGGCAGACCTTCGGGTAAGAGCGGTCAGACTCATGCAATGCAGGAAGGCCACCCCTGGGGTGGCCTTCCTGTTTATTGGTTTCATGGGGGTATCGGCTGTGTGTGCCGGGAGATGAGCCAGTCAGCCGGACTGCTCCGCCAGCGTGATGACGCGGCCACCTTTGTCACAATACATGGCCCTGTCGGCCTGGATGAGCCACTGCTCCGGGCTCCAGTCATGCTGGTAGTGGCTGACGCCGATGCTGATGCCCACCTGCATCGGCTGGTCATTGACCACGAAGGGGGCCTGCATGGCCTGGCGGATCACGGCGGTGACCTCCTCTGCCTGACGGATATCGTAGCCCGGCAGCAGCAGGATGAACTCATCCCCCGCCAAGCGGGCAAAATAGCACTGGTGGCCGATGGCGCCGTGGATCCGTCGGGCCAGCTGGCAGAGGATGGCATCCCCCTGGCTGTGACCGAAGTTGTCGTTGATGCGCTTGAAGTCATTGAGATCGCAAAACAGCAGGCAGCCAGGATTGTCGCTTTGCACCTGGTGTTTCAACTGCTCCATCAGGCTCAGGCGATTGGGCAGCCCGGTAAGGGGATCGAGGCGGGCCAGTTGCAGTATCTCCTGCTCTCGCTGCTTGCGCAGGGCCACTTCCTGGTTGAGCCGCTTGTTGCTCATCAGAAGATAGAGGGAGAGCAGCAGGATGAGACCACCAACACCCAGGCTCAGCAGGAACCATGGACGCCAGAAGCTCCACTGTTCTGAGGGAACCTGATAGAGAAAACGGGTCAGGGAGACCGGTTTGGCAAGGAGGCCTATCTCGACCAGCTGCTGCATGATGTGAGCGAAGCGATCCGGATTCATATACCCGATCTCCACATAGAGCGGCTGGATCATCTCCTTGCTCATCTGCAACTCGTATTCCATGTGGGCCTGACTGCGGTTGATGCCATACTCCGTGCGCAGCAGGGCGATGGCTTCCTCGGGGTGGGTGAGGGCATAGCGCCATCCCTTGAGGCTGGCTGCACGAAAACGTGCCACCCGCTCCGGATTGAGCCGCTCCTGTGCCTGGGTGGTGAAGAGAATGTCGCTGTAGAAATCGATGCCGTAGTTGCGAGGGTTGATGACGGACACCGAGATGCCGCGCTCTTCCAGATAGAAGGGCTCATTGCTCAGATAGGCGTTGAAGATGTCTATCCGGCCGGCGATCAGATCGTCGATGTTGACCGAAGTGGGTACCGGGATGAGCTGGCGCTCGTGAAGCCCCTGATAGTAGAGGGTGGCCAGCAGTTCGGCATCCTGATGACCCGGAAACATCATGATCCGTTTGCCACGCATGTCCGCAACGGTGAGAATGCTGCTGTCGCGGCGTGCCAGGAAGATGGAGGGAGAGTGCTGGTAGACGCTGGCCAGTGCCAGCAGCGGCTTGCCCTGGGCGTAGTGGGTCAGCACCTCGGTGTTGCCGACGCCAAAGTCGGCGCGTCCGGCCAGCACCTCCTGAACCGGACTTATTCCCTTGCCACCTGGCCTTATCTCGACATCCAGACCTGCGTCGGCGTAATACCCCTTGGCCTTGGCCATGTGATAGCCCACAAACTGGGGCTGATGCAGCCAGCGCAACTGCAATACCACCTTCTCCGGCAGATCACGTGTCCGTTCACTGGCCTGGAGGGGTGAGAAGCAAGTGATGCCAGGCAACAACAGCCAAAACAGGCATTTTTTCATTCGCGCGATTCTTGTGCTGAGGGTCCATGAAGATGGCCTGCAGGCCTGCATTCAAGTTCTTAACAAGTAACATTCTAAAGGGTTATACATGTACCGGATACAATTGCAGCACAAAGATTTCATGGTGATCAACAAGCGTCCGGGCATTGGCATGCACGATGATGCCGGCGAGCCGGGTCTCGTCAATCGGGTCAGAATGGATACCGGTCTTGACCTCTATCCGGTCCATCGACTGGACAAGATGACCTCTGGGCTGGTGCTGCTGGCCCGCACCGCCGAAGCGAATCGCGCCCTCAGCATGGCTTTCGCGGCGCGGGAAGTGAGCAAGCAGTATCTGGCACTCTCCGATCGCAAGCCGAAGAAGAAGCAGGGCTGGGTGAAGGGTGACATGGAGAAAGGGCGAGGCGGCAGCTGGATGCTGAGCCGCACCCAGGATAACCCGGCCATCAGCTGGTTCGACTCCGTTTCGGTGCGCGAGGGGCTGCGCCTTTATCGCATCAAGCCCCGGACCGGCAAGACCCACCAGATCCGGGTGGCCTTGAAGAGCGTGGGAGCCCCCATCCTCGGAGATGAGCGTTACGGCGGCACGGCGGCGGATCGCGGTTATCTGCACGCCTGGCGCCTCGCCTTCACCCTGGCAGGTGAGAGCTTCGATCTCGTTTGTCCGCCCGATGAGGGGGCGCTGTTCCTCCTGCCCGAGTTGCATGCCGCCATCGCAGAGATCACCGAATGAGCGCTGCAACCGCGAGAGTCCCAGCCCGTGGCTGGATCCTGGCCGACTTCGATGACACCCTGGCGCCGGATGACAGCCATGCGGGGTTGCTGCGTTTCATCTTGCGCCGCCGTATCTGGCCGCTGCTGCTGTGGCCACTGATGGCGTTCGGTGCCGTGATCTATCTGCTGCCAGGTCAGCGCAGTCGCGGCATTGCACTCATCTGGTGGGCCATCACCCTCGGGCTATCCCCCCTGGCCTGGCGCGCCCTGGTACGGCAGTACAGCCTGACCCGGCCCGGTCTGTATCGGGAGGCGCGAGCCCTCCTGACGGGGGAGGGGCACCACTGCTGGGTCATCTCCGCCAGTCCCCGCGCCCTGGTCCGTGCCCAGCTCCATCGTCAACTGCCAAGGCTCCCTCACCGCATCATCGGCTCGCGGATGGGTTACCGTTTCGGCGGCCTGGTGCCGCGCTTCTATTGCCATGGCAGGCACAAGCTGCTGCCCGAGCTCCTGACCCTGGAGGCCGCACTCACCCTGAGTGACAGCTTGCACGATCTGCCCCTGCTGGCGTTGGGGGAGCAGGCCTGGCTCATCAACCCGCAAAGAACTCGATTGCTAAAGGCGAGGGCGGTGCTGCCCCATATCGAACCCCGTTATTGGTCGCTGTAAGGCAAAGCTGACAGCCTTGCGGGACGCTAACGAGCGCAGTGCAAGGTTGGGGCTGTTATGTCACATTTCATTTACATTTTTTGGCGCGGATCCCCGCCAAACTATCTGAACGCCGCCCCTTCTCATTCCCTGCGCTCGCCACTCTAATGAAACAAGTTGTTAACAATGCCGTGCGGGCTGCCTGTCGAGCCCTTGCGGCGTGAACCGTTTCGTTATCAGTTCATCGCAAGGAGCGCATCATGACCACCCCCTCTTCCCGTACTCACACCATCAACCCCCTTGGCACCGACGGGTTTGAGTTCGTCGAGTACACGGCGCCGGATCTCAAGGGCATTGCGGCCCTCAAGGCGTTGTTCGTCTCACTGGGCTTTGCCGAAGTGGCCAAGCACAGGCACAAGCAGTGCTGGCTCTATCGCCAGGGGGACATCAACTTCGTGGTCAATGCCGAGCCCCACTCCCAGGCGGAGGAGTTTGCCCGGGCCCATGGTCCGAGCGTGTGCGGCATGGCGTTTCGGGTGAGCGATGCCGGCCGTGCCCAGCAGTACGCCATTGGCCAGGGGGCCAAGCCGTTTGTGGGCAAAATCGGCCCCATGGAACTCAACATCCCCGCTATCTACGGCATCGGCGAGAGTACCCTCTCCTTTGTCGATCGCTATGGTGAGCGGGGCTCAATCTATGACGTGGACTTTATCTTCTACCCCGACTGGCAGGCCCGCATGGCCGAGGTGGACGCGGGGCTCTATGAGATCGACCACCTGACCCACAACGTCCATCGCGGCAACATGAACCTCTGGTCGAATTTCTACGAGCGGATCGGCAACTTCCGGGAAATCCGCTACTTCGACATCGAGGGCAAGCTGACCGGACTGCACTCGCGCGCCATGACGGCCCCTTGCGGCAAAATTCGCATCCCCATCAACGAGTCGGCGGACGACAAGTCCCAGATAGAGGAGTACCTGCGCCAGTACAAGGGGGAGGGGATCCAGCACATCGCGCTCGCCTCTGCCGACATCTATCACACCATCCGCACGCTCAGAGGGCGGGGAACCGGCTTCATGCCGACGCCGGACACCTACTACGAGAAGGTGGACAGCCGGGTCGCGGGTCATCAGGAGGATCTGGCCGCGCTGAAGGCGCTGCGCATCCTCATCGACGGCTCGCCGACGAAGGACGGCATCCTGCTGCAGATCTTCACCGATACCGTCATCGGTCCCGTGTTCTTCGAGATCATCCAGCGCAAGGGCAACGAGGGCTTTGGTGAGGGCAACTTCCAGGCATTGTTCGAATCCATCGAGCTGGATCAGATCCGCCGTGGCGTGCTGGACGGATCCACGCAAGGGGAGGTGAACAGTGCCGCGCAGGGCCAGAAAAACGGAGAACCGAGCGATGCGTAACTGGATAAGCTTCCCCCATCGGGAGGGAACCCACTCCCGCCAGGCCCATGCCGATCTGCCGGAGCAGGCCATCTATGAGCGCGAGCTGGGGCGCTCGGGCTTCTTCGGTCCGGCCACCCACATGCACCACAAGCATGCTCCCACCGACTGGGTCAACTGGGAAGGGCCGCTTCGGCCACGGGCGTTTGACTTGAACGATCAGCAGGAGGAGGTGAGCTCCCTCTCCCCCTGGGTGATGCCGGATATTCTCAGCAACCCCCACTGCCGCTACCGCATCTGGCGCCTGCATGAGCCCATGCCGTTTCTGGTGCGAAACGCCGATGGCGACGAGCTCCTGTTCATTCACGAGGGGAGCGGCGAGTTCTACTGCGACTACGGACACCTCATCTTGAGAG
This sequence comes from Aeromonas sp. QDB14, assembly GCF_027707845.1. NCBI lineage: Bacteria > Pseudomonadati > Pseudomonadota > Gammaproteobacteria > Aeromonadales > Aeromonadaceae > Aeromonas > Aeromonas sp. QDB14. The sequence continues at coordinate 45,813 of NZ_JAPCJD010000006.1, forward strand.
ATGGCGACTATGTGGTGATCCCCCGTGGCACCATGTGGCGCATCGAGCCCACCGCGCCCCTCTTCATCCTGATGATAGAGGCGACGGAAGACAGTTATCAGCTGCCGGACAAGGGACTGGTGGGCAATCACGCCATCTTCGATCCGGCGGCCCTGGACGTGCCCGCCATCAACGAGCGCTTCCTGGCCCAGCAGGATGAAAACCCCTGGTCGCTGCAGATCAAGCGCCACGATCAGGTCTCGGTCGTCACCTGGCCGTTCAACCCGCTGGATGCACAAGGGTGGCACGGGGACTTGTGCGTGGTGCGCCTCAACTGGCGGGATATCCGCCCGCTGATGAGCCACCGCTACCACCTGCCTCCCTCGGCTCACTCCACCTTCGTGGCGAGCAGGTTCGTGGTCTGCACCTTCGTGCCGCGTCCCATCGAGAGTGACCCAGGCGCCCTGCGGGTGCCCTTCTACCACAGCAACGACGACTTCGACGAAGTGCTCTTCTACCACGCCGGGGACTTCTTCAGCCGGGACAACATCAAGCGGGGCATGGTCACCTTCCACCCTGCCGGCTTCACCCATGGTCCCCATCCCAAGGCCTTTGCGGCGGGACTGGCTCATGCCAAGACCTTCACCGACGAGGTGGCGGTGATGCTCGACACCCGTGATGCCCTGGCCGTCGGCCCGATCTGCGAAGGGGTCGAACACCCCGGTTATGTCACCAGCTGGCAGCGTCCAGAGACGCTCGGCAAATAAGGAATTCGATATGAAACTGGCAACCCTGAACAATGGCAAGCGCGACGGCGCCCTGGTGGTGGTGAGCCGCGATCTGGCGCGCGCCGTCCACGTGACGACCATTGCCCCGACCCTGCAGTCGGCCCTCGACCAGTGGGGCGAAGTGGCGCCGCAATTGGCGAAGGTTTATCAGCGACTCAACGAGGGCGCCTGCCCCGACGCCTTCCCCTTCGATGAGGAGGCGTGCCTCTCCCCGCTGCCCCGCGCCTACCAGTGGATTGACGGCAGTGCCTACGTCAATCACGTGGAGCTGGTGCGCAAGGCCCGCGGCGCCGACATGCCAGAAAGCTTCTGGCACGATCCCCTGATGTATCAGGGAGGCTCTGACAGCTTCCTGCCGCCCCGTGGCCCTATCGTGATGGGCTCCGAGGAGTGGGGCATCGATTTTGAGTCTGAAGTGGCCGTCATCACCGACGACGTGCCCATGGGCACCCGTTCGCAGGGGGCGGCGAGCCACATCAAGCTCTTGATGCTGGTCAACGACGTGAGCCTGCGCAACCTCATTCCCGGGGAGCTTGCCAAGGGCTTTGGCTTCTTCCAGTCCAAGCCCTCCAGCAGCTTCTCGCCGGTGGCCATCACCCCGGACGAGCTGGGGGATGACTGGCGCGATGGCAAGGTCCACCTGCCCCTGGTGACCCACCTCAACGGCGCCCTGTTCGGGCAGCCCGACGCCGGGGTGGACATGACCTTCACCTTCCATGAGCTGATTGCCCATGCCGCCAAGACAAGGCCGCTCGGGGCGGGCTGCATCATCGGCTCGGGCACCGTCTCCAACTACGACAGAAGCCGGGGATCCTCCTGCCTTGCCGAGCGGCGGATGCTGGAAATTATCGAGTCAGGTCAAGCCACTACACCCTTTCTGCGCTTTGGTGATACAGTGTCCATCGCGATGCAGGATCGCAACGGGATGAGTCTGTTTGGCACCATTTTGCAGCGGGTCACGCAAGCAACGGCCGAGCGGGCGAGCTAGGAGAGCCCGACCCCTGGAGGGGCGGGCGACACGGCAGGTGGCAGACACCTGCCACCACAGGGACACACTATGCTGCAGTTGTTTGGATATTGGCGCTCATCGGCCAGCTTTCGCGTGCGTTTGGTACTGCAACTCAAGGGGCTCGATTATGAGCAGCACCCGGTCAACTTGCGGCAGGGTGAGCAGAAGGAGAAGGCCTACCGCCGGGTCAATCCCCAGGGGCTGGTGCCGTTTCTCGTGGACGATGACGTGCATCTGGGTCAGTCGGTGGCCATCATGGAGTACCTCGACGAGACCTATCCCGCCTACCCCCTGATGCCCTCCGCCCCCATCGAACGTGCCCGGGTGCGCCAGATCGTCAACATGATCGCCTGTGACACCCACCCCCTCAACAACCTGCGCGTGCTGCACTACCTGGAGCAGGAGCTGGGGCAGAGCAAGATGGCGCGGGATGCCTGGTATCGCCACTGGATAGACGAGACCTTCACCGCGCTGGAGCAGCTTCTCATGACCACCGCCGGCATCTATTGCGTGGGCAACGAGGTCACCCTGGCGGACTGCATGCTGGTGCCCCAGGTCTACAATGCCCGCCGCTTTGACATGACCCTGGATGACTACCCCACCATTGCGCGCATCGTCGCCAACTGCGAGCAGTTGCAGGCCTTTATCAAGGCCGCCCCCGCCAATCAGCCGGATGCCCAGCCCTGAAGCTGTGCAGACCGGGCCAGCGCGTTGGCCCGGTCTGCCGTCTCTTTCCTTGCCCGGGTTATCTTGCTCGCCTCAGGGCGTGCCATTGGCCCCATAGCGTCGAAACCCCGGCCGCTCTTTCAGTCGCTGATAGTAGTCGTCCACGGCGGGTAGCGACGGGCGATCATAGGGCGTCTCCAGCCAGCGGTTGACTGACAACCCGATGGGAATATCTGCCAGCGAGAAGTGCGGACCGGCCACATATCCTCCGGTTGTTTGAAGCTGTCTCTCCAGGATCTCCATGCAGTGAGACCACTGCAGGCAAGCTGCGTGAAGGGCCTGATGTTCTTGATGCTGGGGAGAGCGCCTCACCAGCGACAGGAAGGCGTAGCGCCAGGCGGTGTTCAAGTCCGATGCCTGCCAGTCAATCCATTGATCGACCCTGGCCCTGGCTCTCGCCTCGGCGGGATAGAGTGCATTGGCACCATGGCGCGTCGCCAGGTAGCGGATGATGGTGTTCGACTCCCACAGCGTAAAATCCTCATCCTGAATGACGGGCACCATGGCATTGGGGTTGAGCGCCAGAAACGCCGGGGTGTCCGTGGGTTTTAAGCCGGATCCCCACTCCTCCAGCTCGAACGGGAGGGTCAGCTCGGCACAGGTCCACAGTACCTTGCGCACATTGATTGACGACGCCTTGCCCAGTATTCGCAACATCTTTTTCGTCCTTGTCCGGGGTGATGGATGGCCTGTTTGTCGCAGACATGCCACTTCCCTGTTTGCGTAGCCATCAGGGCCCTGCACTGTCACTGACCGTGCGGGGCCCTGTTTTATTGACTGGCGAGTCAGCCGTGGGTGGTCCTGGGCTGGAAATAGGCGATAAATTTGCCGAGTTTCTCCCCGTCGTAACTCTTCCCCTTCTCCAGCAGCCCGGTGTTGAAGGACTCGAGCAGCTTGCCCTTGGCATCCAGCACATAGAAGTGGGGCACCCCCAGATACTCGGGATAACCCTTGAGGAAGGACTCGTTCTTGTGCTGTTTGCTGACGTTCACCTTGACCACCACGAAGGTGCGGTTGAGCTGGCCGGCGAGATCGGGTTCCCGGTCTAGAAAGCGGTTCATCTCCTGGCACCAGCTGCACCATTCGCCCCCCACCAGCAACAGGACTTTCTTGCCCTCGGCACTGGCCTTGGCGGTAGCGGCGGCGAGATCGCGGGCCGGATCCCGCGTCTCGTCATAACCCTGGCTGTAATCGGGCAGGCTCTGACTCCAGAGGTGGTCGCCCGCGCAGGCGGCGCCATTGAAAAGGAGGGTGCCCAGTATCAGGGGCAGTAACAGTCGTTTCATGGTCTCTTCCTTGTGTCGTTATCTTTGCTTCCAGGCGCAGACAATGTGACACGAGGCGTTTCCTGCGCCAAGCCGCAAACAGGGAAGGGGAAGGCAAAAAGCGGCAATGGAATGGCAGAAAACAACAAAGCCCCTCGAGAGGGGCTTTGTATTCAGGTCAGGGGCGATCAGTAACCCTGCTGGTGGACGTCCATCACGGCGCGACCGGACGGGTCGGCCATCTCCTTGAACTTGGCATCCCATTCGAGCGCGGTGGGAGTGGAGCAGGCGACCGACTTGCCGTAGGGTACGGTGCGGGCGGCGGACTCCAGCGGGAAGTGCTCGTCGAAGATGGCGCGGTAGTAGTACGCCTCCTTGGTGAGCGGGGTGTTGACGGGGAAGCGGAAGGCCGCGGCCTCGAACATCTGATCCGTCACCTCTTCCTCGACCATGGCTTTCAGGCTGTCAATCCAGGAGTAGCCTACGCCGTCTGAGAACTGCTCCTTCTGGCGCCACGCCACTTCGTGGGGCAGCAGATCCTCGAAGGCTTCCCGCAGGATGTGTTTCTCGATCTTGCCCTTGCCGCACATCTTGTCGGCGGGATTGAGGCGCATCGCCACGTCCATGAACTCCTTGTCGAGGAAGGGCACGCGGCCTTCCACGCCCCAGGCGGCCATGGACTTGTTGGCCCGCAGGCAGTCATAGAGGTGCAGGGAGGCGAGCTTGCGCACGTTCTCCTCGTGGAACTCACGGGCGTTGGGGGCCTTGTGGAAGTAGAGGTAGCCGCCGAACAGCTCGTCGGAGCCCTCTCCCGACAGCACCATCTTGATCCCCATCGCCTTGATGTAGCGGGCCATCAGATACATGGGCGTGGAGGCGCGGATGGTGGTGACGTCATAGGTTTCGAGGTGATAGATGACGTCCCGAAGGGCATCCAGCCCTTCCTGCACGGTGAAGTGGATCTGGTGGTGGATAGTGCCGAGGTGATCGGCCACCTTGCGGGCGGCGGCGAGATCCGGCGACCCTTCCAGGCCGACGGCGAAGGAGTGCAGCTGGGGCCACCAGGCTTCGCTCTTGCCATCGTCTTCCACCCGGCGGGCGGCATAGAGCTTGGTGATGGCGGAGATGACGGACGAATCCAGACCACCGGAGAGCAGCACGCCATAGGGCACGTCGCACATCAGCTGGCGCTTGACCGCCGCTTCCAGGGCCGCTTTGAGCTCGGCCTTGTCGCTGACGTTGTGCTCGACCGGCGCGTATTCCATCCAGTCCCGTTTGTACCAAGTTTTAAGCTCGCCATCCTTGCTCCACAGGTAGTGTCCCGGCGGGAAGGTCTCGACGCTCTTGCACACCGGCACCAGGGCCTTCATCTCGGAGGCGACGTAGAAGTTGCCGTGTTCGTCGCGGCCGGTATAGAGGGGGATGATCCCCATGTGGTCGCGACCAATCAGGTAGGCATCCTGCTCGGCGTCATAGAGGATGAAGGCGAAGATGCCGTTCAGATCGTCCAGGAACGCCGGGCCTTTCTCCTTGTAGAGGGCCAGCAGCACTTCACAGTCGGAGTGGGTCTGGAACTGGAAGTCGACCTTGAGGTTCTTCTCCAGCTCCTTGTGGTTGTAGATCTCGCCGTTGACGGCCAATACGTGCGTGCGCTCGGGGTTGTAGAGAGGCTGTGCGCCGTTGTCCGGATCGACGATGGCCAGACGCTCGTGCACCAGGATGGCCTTGTCGGAGCTGTAGACGCCGGACCAGTCAGGCCCGCGGTGACGCAGTCGCTTGGACATCTCCAGGGCCGATTTGCGCAGGGCAGTGGCGTCGGTCTTGATGTCCAGAATGCCGAAAATAGAACACATTGGCGGTAATCCTCTTGATTTTTATATGAGCCCCCCACGTTTGGGCTCGAAATTCCATTTACATTCCTCGCCAATCACAATGCCTAGCGGAAAACCCTTTTGCAAGCGGGAAAACCGCAGAAAATCATGCCGTAAGCGTCAAGTTGCGCAGGGGATGGCGGCCGTCCGGCCGCCTGAAGAGAGAGGGTCAGGGTTGACGTGCGCGTCAAGTCGCGGCGGGTTCGAAGATCACATAGAGCTTGCGGCAAGGGGTGAGGGTTTCCCACTGCCCGACAAAACCGACGGGAATGACGAACTGATCCCCTGGTTTGAGGTGCAGCCGGCCGCCCTGCTCGTCGTGGATCACCGCCTCCCCTTCCAGCATCTGGCAGTATTCGTGTTCGGTATAGTGAACGGCCCAGCAGCCCGGCTCGCAAGCCCAGAAGCCCACGTGAAACTGCTGGCTCGGGTCGGAGTAGTGGTTCCATGCCGTCTGGCTCGGCGTTCCGGCCCTGATGCGCTCGGGGGCTGGCATCAGCGGGGTGGGGGAGACAGTGTGCTTGTCCAGCAGGATCCAGTCGTTCAGGCTCTTCATGGTGCGTCCTTGAGTGGCGAAGGAGCATCCTGCTCCCGTTTAGTTTGTTTAACGATGTTGCGCTTACGTTAAACGAAACGGGCCCCCTTTGCCAAGGGGGCCCGTGCAGGCTGAAGGCTACCGGAAGGGCGGCACCCGGGATCAGACGATGTCGATGTCCACCACGGAGTCGAAGATGTGGTTCGGTCGAAACGGCATGCGGTCGATGTCCGCCACCTTGCTCACCCCGGAGAGCACCAGCACCGTCTCGAGACCGGCCTGGAAGCCAGCCAGGATGTCGGTGCGCAGGTTGTCGCCGATGATGATGGTGTCGTCGGAGTGAGCCTCCATCCGGTTGAGGGCCGCGCGAATGATCCAGGCGCTCGGCTTGCCGACATAGAAGGGCTTCTTGCCGGTCATCCGCTCGATGGGGGCACACAGGGCGCCGCAGGCCGGGTACATCAGGGGGCCGTGGGTATCGGGGTTGGTGGCGATGAAGCGGGCCCCCTGATCCACGAACTTGGCGCCCTGCTGCATCATGGTCCAGTTGTAGTTGCGGGTCTCCCCCACCACCACGAAGTCCGGGTCGATGTCGGTGATGGTGAAGCCGGCCTTGTAGAGCTCGTGGGTCAGGGCCCCTTCGCCAATCACATAGGCCTTCTTGCCATCCTGGCGCTTGAGAAAGTCGGCGGTGCCCATGGCGGAGGTGTAGAAGCACTCCTCGGGCACCTCTATTCCGGCGGAGCGGAAGCGGTTTTGCAGATCTTTCTGGGTCTGGGCCGGGTAGTTGGTGAGAAACAGGAGCTTGCTGCCCTGCTCCAGCAGGCGGTGGACGAAGCGGTCGGCGCCGGGAATGAGATCGTTGTTGTGCAGGATGACGCCGTCAATGTCACAGATGACGTTTTTCTTCATGAATTCTCCTTGTAGGGCGCAAGAGCGGGGACAGGGCATCCCTCTGTTCGTCTCTTCAATCGGTTATGGTTTTTGTGCCGCCATTATAAGGCCCTTTGATGACAAGTCTCCTCCGGCGGGCCAGATGGGTGCACAATGAAGGCGAAGGGAGGGCGCCGCCCCGGTGGTGTCCGCACGGAGTCTGACGATGGAGCCGTCATCATGGAGCACTTTATTGCCGGCTTGCCCAAGCTGGAACTGCACCTGCATATCGAGGGGACCCTCGAACCCGAGCTGATGTTCGCCCTCGGCCAGCGCAACGGGGTGGCGCTGCCCTGGCCCGATGTCGACAGCCTGCGCGCCGCCTATGAGTTCGAAGGCCTGCAATCCTTCCTCGATCTCTACTACCTCGGCGCCAGCGTGCTCATCCACGAACAGGATTTCTTCGACCTCACCTGGGCCTATCTCGAGCGCTGCGTTGCCGATCACGTGGTGCACGTGGAGATCTTTTTCGACCCCCAGACCCACATCGCCCGCGGCGTGCCCTTTGCCACCGTGCTGGGGGGCATCGAGCGGGCGCTACAGGCTGGCGAAGCAGCCTTTGGCATCAGCTGGCGGCTCATCATGAGCTTCCTGCGCCACCTGAGTGAAGAGGCGGCATTCGCCACCCTGGCAGAGGCCACGCCGCACCTGGCGCGCCTGCACGGGATCGGCCTCGATTCGGGGGAGCAGGGCAACCCGCCCAGCAAGTTTGCCCGGGTCTTTGCCCGGGCCAGGGAACTGGGGTTGCCGGTGGTGGCCCACGCGGGGGAGGAGGGACCTGCGGGCTACATCTGGCAAGCGATCCGGGAGCTCGGGGTGCAACGCATCGATCACGGGGTGCGCTGTGTCGAGGATCCCGCGCTGCTGAGCTACCTGGCCGACACACGGCTGCCCCTCACCGTCTGCCCGCTTTCCAACGTGCGGCTCAGGGTGTTTGACCAGATGGCCCACCACAATGTGCTGAGGCTGCTGGAGCAGGGGCTCTGCGTCACCGTGAACTCCGACGATCCCGCCTATTTCGGGGGATACCTGGGGGCCAACTTCCAGGCCCTGGCCGACGGGCTTGGCGCCAGCCAGGAGCAGCTGTGCCGCCTCAGTCTCAATGCCGTGGAGGCGAGCTGGCTGAGCCTCGCGGACAAGGTGCGTCTGACCCGGGACATTCGCCTCCATGCCGCCCTGCACGGGGTGAGCCTGCACTGAGCAGGCCGCCTTGCACACCTTGAATGCAGGAGGCCCGCCATGGCGGGCCTCTTTGTGCCATCGTTGGGCGGGTATCAACCCACCCGCACCAGATACTTTTCTCCTTGTCCCTCCTGCTTGACGCGGGTGAGCAGGGAGGGCAGGGCGTCGAAGTCGCCCACCACCAGCGGCGGCAGGGTCAGCTCGCCGTTCACCATCTGCGCCATCATGGCGACACCGGCCGCTACCAGACGGCTCCACTGTTTGTCCGAGCCAAAGGCGTGCTGGGCGCCGAGGGCAATCTCGTGCAATGAGTGGCAATGGCTAAAGGCGGGCAGCGGGTTGCGCGCGATGCGCCCGAGCACCGTCACCATGTGGCCGTAATAGCCAAGGGCAGGCAGCAAGGCTTCTGCCTGCTGGCTGGAGACCAGATCGATGATCCCCTCGAAGGGTTCACCACCGTTGGCGGCCTGCAACTGGGCCAGCCAGTCGGGATCCCGATAGTCCGCCACCCCCTGCACGCCTAGCTGTTTGAGCCACTGGTGGTGGCGCGGGCTGGCGCTGGCAAAGACGCGGGCACCCTTCTGGAGGGCAATTTGCACCGCGAAGCGGCCGACACTGCTGCCAGCCCCCGAGATGAGCAGGGCCTCCCCGTGCAGGTGCGGCAGCTTGGCCAGCGCCTGCCAGGCGGTGAGGCCGGGGCAGGGGAGAGCGGCGGCCGCCTCGTCGCTCAGGGCATCGGGCACCGGCATCAGGGCGCGAGCCGGCACCAGGGTGTGGCGGGCAAAGCTGCCGCCATGGCGCAGGTCGGTGTGATAGGCGGCCCGGGTGCCGGGGCGCAGGTGGGTGACGTTGGCCCCCAGTGCCACCAGGGTGCCCATGCCATCGACGCCGGGCACATGGCCGGGCTGCCAGTGGGGATGACCCTGTTCGATGAGTTTCCAGTCCACCGGATTGAAGGCGATGATCCGGTTGGCGACGAGGACCTCGTCGGGCCCGGGGGTGGGGAGCGCTTGCCGGGTGAGGGTGAGCTGGTCCGGTTCGCCGGGGGCGTGCCAGCACCAGGCCTGGGTATGGTTCATGGTGACTCCTTGAAAGAGAGGGGGCGCAGATTGAGTCATATGGCGTAACAATGTCTTGAATTACTGTTGCACTGGCAAGACAACAAGGCGAGCCCCCTGTTGGAGGGCCCGCCCGGGAAGAGGTTCGACGCGAGCCGCCTTATGCCCGCTCTGCCCCATAGACGGGGTAGTCGGTCAGCCCTTTCTCGCCGCCGCCAAACAGGGTGGCGGGATCATGGGGGGCGAACGGATGGCCGTGGCGCAGGCGGTTCGGCAAGTCGGGGTTGGCCACGAAGGGGCGACCGAAGCCAATCATGTCGGCCCAGCCCGCCTCGATGGCGGCGCGGGCGCGTTCCCCATCGTACTTGCCGGCGTAGATGAGGGTGTTGGGGAAGGCGTCGCGCAGCCCCTGCTTGAAGCTCTCCGCCATCAGGGGGGCGTCGTCCCAGTCCGCTTCGGCGACGTGCAGATAGACCACGCCGAGCTTGCCCAGCAGGCGCGCGGCGGCCAGATAGGTCTCCTGGGGGTTGGCATCCACGGTGCCGTTGAGGGTGGTGAGCGGCGCAAGGCGTACCCCGACCCGGTCGGGACCGATCTCGTCACAGACCGCCTCGGTCACCTCTTTGAGGAAACGCAGCCGGTTTTCGAGCGAACCGCCATAGCCGTCGGTGCGGGTATTGGACTCGGAGTCGAGGAACTGGTTGATGAGGTAGCCGTTGGCGGCGTGCAACTCGATGCCGTCAAAGCCCGCTTCCATGGCGTTGCGGGCGGCCTGGCGAAACTGCCCCACCACGGCGTCGATGTCGGCCTGGGTCATGGCGCGCGGGGTGACGGTCTCCACAAACCCCGGGGCATCGCTGCCGTTGTCGACGAACACCTTCACTCCCTTGGCCTGGATGGCGGAGGAGGAGAGGGGCTGGGCGCCGCCGATGTTGTCAGGATGGGTGACCCGGCCCACGTGCCAGAGCTGGGCGAACATGATGCCCCCCTCGGCGTGGACCGCGTCTGTTACCTGCTTCCAGCCTGCCACCTGCTCGGCGCTGTGGATGCCCGGCGTCCAGGCGTAGCCCTTGCCCAGGGGATCTATCTGGGTGCCTTCGCTGATGATGAGGCCGGCCCCGGCACGCTGGGCGTAGTAGGTCGCCATCATGGCGTTGGCCACGTCCCCGGGCTGGCTGGCGCGGGAGCGGGTCATGGGGGGCATGACGATGCGGTTGGCAAGGTGCAGCTGGCCGAGGCGAAGGGGGCAGAACAGGGGATCGTGGTGCATGATGGATTCCTCAATCTTTGGGAGTGAGGCGACTCTAAAGGGGATTGTTATTGTGAAAAAGAGGGGGTATTGCAGAAGAGAATTGCCGTTATCGCAGCAATGGCGCGGGAGGGGCCGGGCTCGGGCCAGAAAAAAGAGGGCCAAAGGCCCTCTTTTGCTGTGATTGCCACCGATGATCAGGGGGAGAGTGGGGTGACCCGTACTCGCTCGATGCGCCGCTCGCTCACGGCCATGACCTCGAAGCAGAACTGGCCGAGGTGCAACTGCTGACCGACGTCGGGCAGGCTGCCGAAGTGGGAGAGCAGCATGCCCGCCAGGGTCACGTACTCGTCGCTCTCGCTCACCAGCCCGTCGCAGTTCAGTGCCTGCTCCACCTGATGGATGTTGGTGGTGCCGTGGATGAGCCAGTGCTCGCCCTCGCGCACCACATCGGGGGTCTCGTCCTCGTCCGGCAGCTCGCCGACGATGGCCTCCAGCAGATCGTGGTTGGTGACCAGCCCCTGGATGACGCCGAACTCGTCCGCCACCAGAATGAGGCTGCCCCTGGCCTGACGCAGCTCCGCCAGCAGCCGGATCACGTTGATGGTCTGGGGCACGATGACGGGCTCGTTCTGTCTGGCAAGCGCTGCCAGGGATTGCCCCTCGTTGAGGGCAAACAGCAGATCCCGAGCCTTGACCACCCCGATGATCTCGTCCAGCTCCCCGTCACAGATCGGGAACAGGCTGTGGGGGGCCCGTTGCAGCAGGGCGCGGATCTCGTCCTCGCTGTCGCTGACGTCGATCCACTCCATCTCGGAGCGCGGGGTCATGATGGTGCGAATGGAACGCTCGGCCAGCGACAGCACGCCGCTCACCATGTAACGCTCCTCTTCACCGAAACCAGGGGGCAGGGGCTGAGCCTGCACCTCTTCTTCGTCTTCCTGCGGGTGGGCTGAGCGTTTGTTCCCCCCCATCAGCTTGAAGATGGCGGCGGTGGTGCGCTCGCGCAGGGGCTGGCGCGCCTCATGGCGCAGGGCACTGCGCTGGGCGAGCTGGTTGAAGAACTCGATGAGCACCGAGAAGCCGATGGCCGCGTAGAGGTAGCCCTTCGGAATGTGGAAGCCGAAGCCCTCCGCCACCAGGCTGAAGCCGATCATCAAGAGGAAGCTCAGGCAGAGCACCACCACAGTGGGGTGGGCGTTGACGAAGCGGGTCAGGGGCTTGGAGGCGAGCACCATCACCACCATGGCGATGGTCACGGCCGCCATCATGACGCCGAGGTGATCCACCATGCCGACGGCGGTGATGATGGAGTCCAGGGAGAAGACCGCATCCAGCACCAGGATCTGGGCGATCACCACCCCGAACCCGGCATAGACGCCGGTGCCACCTTGCTCCTCGGGCTTGGCCTCGAGTCGCTCATGCAGCTCGGAGGTGGCCTTGAACAGCAGGAAGAGTCCGCCTCCCATCAGGATGAGATCCCGACCGGAGAAGGGGTGATCCCAGATGTGCAGCAGAGGAGCCGTGAGGGTGACCAGCCATGACATGATGGTGAGCAGTCCCAGGCGCATCAGCAGGGCCAGGGAGAGACCGATGATGCGCGCCTTGTCCCGCTGGGCGGGGGGCAGTTTTTTCACCAAGATGGCGATGAAGACTAGGTTGTCTATCCCGAGAACGATTTCCAGGATGATCAGGGTAAGCAGACCGACCCAGATTGACGGGTCCAGCAAGAATTCCATGTGATTGACCTCAATGAAGACAGATGCAGTGAATCGTGGTCACGGCGTGGCCGTGGTGACGGAGACGATCGCTTCAGAGGCGTTGGTTGAGCAGGTACAGATAGGCTTTGATGGGAAAAGACGAAGGGCTACTTCGGGGATTGTCCATGATGGGCAATAAAACCTCGGGTCAAAAGTGAGCCCTGATGATAACGACTCGCCGCCATTTGGCAAGGGGGTCTGGACGCGCAGGGGGAGGCGCTCGCCCAACAGGGCAACAGGGACAGGCGGAGCTTGCCAGGGAAGCCCCGCCTTGCGGCTTACAACCAGCGTTTTTCCCGGGTGAAGCAGACCGAGAGCCAGGCATCCCCCAGGGTATCGCCGAGGCGGGACCAGAGCTCCTGGCGCAGGGCATCCTGGCGTTCGACGGGCCACTCCTGGCCGGGGGCCACCAGGATGTTGAGCTCGAGATCGAAGCGGCGGCCGCTTTTTGCCAGGTGGCTGTAGCACTCGACCCCATGGCGCAGGCGCAGGGCTTCGACTTCGCTGGCCACCAGCCGGGAGACATCCCCCTTGGGGGCAATCTTCAGCACTTCCCGCAGGTTGCGACCGAGCACCTTGATGGGGATGAGGGTGGCACACAGGGCCAGCAGCGAGACCAGCACCGGGTCTATGTAGCGGTTGTAGTGGCCGTAACCCAGGGTATCGAGCCCGATGGCGACCAGAAAGCCGATGAGCAGGGTGGCGCTGAGCAGGGTATCCACCAGCCACTCCTTGGAGTCCACCCGCACCAGCTCGGAGTTGACCCGCTCGGCCACGTCGGCCTCGATGAGATAGAGGATGCCGCAGAAGAAGGTGGAGACGACGGCATAGATGAGGGCGTGGCCGAGATCGATCTCCCGTCCTCCTGCCAGCAGGGAGGTGATGCCGCCATAGAGGGCGCCGAGGCAGAGCAGCAGAATGATGGCGCCGTTGATGACGTTGGCGATGGGTTCGAAGTGGGCGTAGCCGTATTGGAAACGGGCGTCGGAGGGGCGGGTGACCAGGTAGGCGGTGATGAGCCCAAGGCCCGTCATGCCCATGCTGAACAGGGTGAAGATGCCGTCCAGCATGATGGCGTTGGAACCGACGAACAGACCATAGCCGATCCCGAAAATGGCAAAGGTGATGCAACCAAACAGCGACAGGGTCAGCGCCTGTTTTTCGGTGCGAATAAGCGTACTGATAACATGGCTGTAGTGAGCCATAAAAGTCCTCCTTTCAAATGGTGAAGATTGCGCGCGCAAGCGGTTTTCTAGCTGATATACTGCCCGCTCACATGTGAGCGGACTGGTTCGGACACCCGCAAAGAGGCAGGTCCGAACGGTCGTTGTCGCCGGAATGCCGGCATCAAGCAAAGGATGGGAACAAGGATTCATGATCCCGAGACTCGATTACCAGGACAGTTTGTCACCTACAACCCTGCAGTTTCTTGAGTTGCTGGCGCGATCAGCATTTCGTGGTGATATCGAAAAGTCTTATGCAAGCCGGTTGGCGATGGCGACGGATAACAGCGTCTATCAGGTCGTACCTCAGGCGGTTCTCTATCCGCGCAGTGCGGATGACATAGCGGTGATGCTCAAGCTGGCCCAGGGGCCCGAGTACGCAACCTTGAGTTTCTTCCCTCGCGGCGGCGGTACCGGCACCAATGGCCAATCCTTGGGCGGCGGCATTATCGTCGATCTCTCGCGCCATATGAACCAGATCATGGAAATTAATCTGGAAGAGGGCTGGGTACGGGCCCAGGCCGGGGTGGTCAAAGACCAGCTCAACGCCTATTTGAAGCCCCACGGCTACTTCTTCTCGCCGGATCTCTCCACCTCCAACCGGGCCACCTTAGGGGGCATGGTCAACACCGATGCCTCGGGGCAGGGCTCCTTGGTGTACGGCAAGACCTCGGATCACGTGCTCGGCCTCAAGGCCGTGCTGGAAAACGGCGATCTCATGGCGACCGAGCCGGTGACCGGCCAGCGTCTGGCGGATAAGCTGGCGCTGGAGAACCGGGAGGGGGAGATCTATCGCACCCTCTATCGCATCGGCCGCGAGCGGCGCGCCGATATCGAGGCCACCTTCCCCAAGCTCAACCGCTTTCTGACCGGTTACGATCTCAAGCACCTCTATCAGCCCGATACCGACACTCTGGATGTGAGCCGGGTGCTGTGCGGCTCGGAAGGCTCTTTGGGCTTCATCATCGAAGCCCGCCTCAACATCACCCCCATCCCGCGCTACCGCACCTTGGTCAACGTCAAGTACGACAGCTTCCCCTCCGCGCTCAGAAATGCCCCCTTTATGGTACAGGCCCACGCCCTGTCGGTGGAGACGGTGGACTCCCGGGTGTTGGGACTGGCTCGCGCCGACATCATCTGGCACTCGGTGAAGGATCTCATCCAGGATGTGCCCGGCAAGGATCTGCATGGGCTCAACATCGTCGAGTTTGCCGACACCGACGAGGATGCGCACAAGGCCAAGGTGGCGGAGCTGTGCCGGCGCATCGACGGCCTGCTGGCGCGTGGTGAAGCCGGGGTCATTGGCTATCAGGTGTGCGACCACCTGCCGAGCATCGAGACCATCTATGGCATGCGCAAGAAGTCGGTGGGGCTGCTCGGCAATGCCGAGGGGCGCAAGAAGCCGGTGGCCTTCACCGAAGACACCGCCGTGCCGCCGGAATCCCTGGCGGACTTCATCATGGAGTTTCGCGCCCTGCTGGACGCTCACGGCCTTGACTACGGCATGTTCGGCCACGTCGATGCCGGGGTGCTGCACGTGCGCCCGGCGCTGGACTTGTGCGATCCCGAGCAGGAGGTGCTGCTGCGGCGCATCTCCGATCAGGTGGTGGCGCTCACCGCCAAATACGGCGGCCTGATGTGGGGGGAGCACGGCAAGGGCTTTCGCTCCGAATACAGCCCCGCCTTCTTCGGCGAGCTGTGGGAAGAGCTGCAACGGGTCAAGGGGGCGTTCGACCCGGCCAACCGCATCAACCCGGGCAAGATCTGCATGCCTTATGGCAGCGGCGCTTCGCTTGTCTCAGTGGACGGGCCCAAGCGCGGCAAGTTCGACCGCCAGATCCCGATTGCCGTGCGCGAGAGCTATACACGGGCCCTCGATTGCAACGGCAACGGTCTGTGTTTCACCTTCGAGACCGACTCCCCCATGTGCCCCTCGGTCAAGATCAGCCGCGACCGCCGTCACTCCCCCAAGGGGCGGGCTGGCCTGATGCGTGAATGGCTGCGCCAGTTGTCGGAGCAGGGCTTCGATCCCCTTGCCGAAGAGGTGGCGCTGCAAAGCGGGGGGCTGCGCTTCAAGCAGATCGTCGACAAGTTCCGCAATACGGTGGCCCGCGCCCGGGGCGAGTATGACTTCTCCCACGAGGTGATGGAGGCGATGGAGGGGTGCCTTGCGTGCAAGGCATGCACCAGCCAGTGCCCCATCAAGGTGGATGTGCCCACCTTCCGCGCCCGCTTCATGCAGCTCTATCACAGCCGATATCTGCGCGGCCCCAAGGATTACTTCGTGGGCACGGTAGAGAGCTATGCGCCCCTGCTGGCCAAGGCCCCCAAGCTGGTCAACTTCTTCCTCGAAAAAGAGTGGGCCCAGAAGGCGACCGAGAAGAGCATCGGCATGGTGGATGTGCCGCTGCTCTCCGTGCCGACCCTGGCCGAGGAGCTGCGGGATCACCGCGCCCGCTATTTCGATCTGCCGGGCCTCGAGGCCATGAGCCCCGAGCAGCGCCAAAAAGTGGTGCTCATCGTGCAGGATCCCTTCACCAGCTACTACGACGCCCCCGTGGTGCGTGACCTGGTGAAGCTGGCCAGCAAGCTGGGTTATCAGCCCTACCTGCTGCCGTTCAAACCCAACGGCAAGCCTCAGCACGTGAAGGGATTCCTGCGCGCCTTCGCCCGCACTGCTGCCAGCAGCGCCCAGTTCCTCAACAAGGTGGCGGTCCTCGGCATCCCCATGGTGGGGGTCGACCCCTCTCTGGTGCTCTGCTACCGGGACGAGTACGTGAAGGCGCTCGGCCCCGCCCGCGGCGATTTCCAGGTGCTGCTGCCCCAGGAGTGGCTGCTCTCCCTGCCTGCCGAGGCGCTGCCGCTGCGGGAAGAGGTTGGCACCGACCCCTGGTATCTGTTTGCCCACTGCACCGAGAAGACCGCCAAGCCCACCACCCACGGTGATTGGAGCACCCTGTTCGGCCGCTTCGGTGCACGTTTGCAGCCGGTGTCGGTGGGTTGCTGCGGCATGGCGGGCACCTATGGTCACGACGCCAAACAGGTGGAGAACTCCAAGGGGATCTACGGTCTGAGCTGGGCCGAGCCCCTGGCTCGCCTGCCGCAAGCCCGTTGTCTGGCCACCGGTTATTCGTGCCGCAGCCAGGTCAAGCGGATGGAGGGGGAGAAGCTCAAGCATCCGCTGCAGGCCCTGCTGGAACTGCTCTGATGCTCCACTTTCCCAAGGGATTCCGGGTGCCAAAGGCCTATCGGCACCCGCATTTTCTGTTGCTCCCCACCACGCCGTCCCAGGCCGTGGTGGAGTTTGTTGCCATCCTGCGCGAGCGGGATCAGCTCCATCAGCTGTTTCGCCCGGATGATGTGTGGCCCTCCGCCAATTTCAGCCTGAGTCAGCACGAGGCCGACTTGGAGTGGCAGCACTCCGAGTTTCTGGCCAAGCGCTCCTTTGCCTATGGCCTCTGGAGCCCGAACAGGGAGCCCCGCTTCTGGGGCGGTGTCTACCTCTATCCGTCGGTACTGCCGGAGGTGCAGGTGGAGCTCTTCTTCTGGAAGGTGGTCGAGGCGCCGCTCACTGACAGCGAACTCGAAGCCGAACTGCGCGCCTGGCTCGGCAAGGTATGGCGCTGGTCCGAGCCGCGCCTGCCGGGGCGGGACGGCCCCTGGGCCGAGTGGCCAGGGGTGACCTATCCCTGGTGAGGGTCAATCTCGATGCAAGATGCCCCGGCGTGGGCATCTTTTTTTTTGCTCCTTTTTCGCCGACACTGCTGGTTTGCCGCTACAGCGCAGCGATAACCCGTGATCACGCAAGGAGTCCGCTCACCATGAGTCAAGAAAGCAGCCCCATCTGGCGCAAACCCATGAGCTTGGAGGGGCTCAACGCCAGCTCCCGCAACACCCTGATGGCCCACCTCGACATCGTCTACACCGCCTTTGGCCCCGACTGGCTGGAGGCCACGATGCCGGTGGATCACCGCACCCATCAACCACTCGGCATGCTGCACGGCGGCGCCTCCGTGGTGCTGGCGGAAACGCTGGGATCGCTTGCGGCCAACATGGCGGTGGGGGAGGAGAGTTATTGCGTGGGGCTGGAGGTCAATGCCAATCACCTACGGGCCAAGCGGGAAGGGATGGTGACGGGGCGCTGCGCGCCGCTGCATCTGGGGGCGACGACTCAGGTGTGGCAGATCGAGATTCGCGATGAACGTGGTCGTTTATTGTGCACCAGCCGATTGACCATGGCAGTGCTCAAGCACAAGCGGGACAAGGACTCTGGCGAAGCGTGATCGGCAATAACGCATCATGAGTGAAAAATAAGCAAGCCATAGTCGCGAGATCCCTCTATAATTGCCAACGTCTTGAGACACCTATCACATTTTTCAAGACAGCAGAACAAAGTGGCGCTATAATCGCCGCCTTTTTGCTATTCCGCGGTGTTAGCCGCCTGCCTTAATCTGGAAGAATCTATGTCTGATACCGAACAACTGCCCCTTTTTAGTGAGCTTGGACTGGCCGCGCCTGTATTGAAAGCGCTGCAGGACGTGGGCTATGAGCGCCCGTCTCCCATCCAGGCCGCAGCAATTCCCCACCTGATGGCGGGACACGATCTGCTGGGGCAGGCACAAACCGGTACAGGGAAGACCGCTGCTTTTGCCTTGCCTCTGTTGTCTCGTCTGGAAGCTGGTAACCGCAACACCCAGATCCTGGTGCTGGCCCCGACCCGCGAGCTGGCCCTGCAGGTTGCAGAGGCGTGCCAACGCTATGCCCACCACATGCCCGATTTCCACGTGCTGCCCATCTACGGCGGCGCTTCCTACGAAACCCAGACCCGCGCCCTGCGTCGCGGTGCCCAGGTTGTCGTGGGTACCCCGGGCCGCGTGATGGACCTGATCCGTCGCAAGAACCTGGACCTCTCCGGTCTGAAAGCCCTGGTGCTGGACGAAGCGGACGAGATGCTGCGCATGGGCTTCATCGACGACGTGGACTGGATCATGGAACAGTGCCCGGCCGGTCGTCAGGTTGCCCTGTTCTCCGCCACCATGCCGGAGCAGATCCGTCGTGTGGCCCAGAAGCACCTGAAGCAGCCCAAAGAGATCAAGATCGCCTCCAAGACTGCGACCGCCACCACCATTCGCCAGCGTTACTGGCAGGTGACCGGTCTGCACAAGCTGGACGCCATGACCCGTCTGCTGGAAGTCGAACCCTACGAAGCCCTGCTGGTGTTCGTACGCACCAAGAACGCCGCCGAAGAACTGGCTGGCAAGCTGGCTGCCCGTGGTCATGCTTGTGAAGCGCTGCACGGTGACATCCCGCAGAAGCTGCGTGAGCGTACAGTCGACAAGCTGCGTCAGGGCCAGCTGGACATCCTGATCGCCACCGACGTGGTTGCCCGTGGTCTGGACGTTGAGCGCATCACCCACGTGGTGAACTACGACATCCCCTACGACACCGAATCCTACGTTCACCGTATCGGCCGTACCGGCCGTGCCGGTCGCAAGGGCGAAGCCATCCTGTTCGTGGCACCGCGTGAGCGTCGCATGCTGCGCGCCATCGAGCACGCAACCCGTCAGGCCATCGAGCCGATGAAGATGCCGAGCACCGAGGACATCAACCAGCACCGTCTGGCCAAGTTCAAGGAGCGCATCCGCGAAACCATGATGGGCGAAGAGCTCGAGATCTACGTGAATCTGGTGAACGAGCTGATCGAAGAAGATTCTGCCGATCCGCTGGAACTGGCTGCCGCACTGGCCAAGCTGGTACAGGGCGATCAACCGCTGCTGCTGGATGACTCCATTCCGGATACGGTGTTCAACGCTGGTAACGATCGCGGTGGCTTTGAGCGTCGTGAGTTCAACGACCGTGGCGGTCGTGACTTCGGTGACCGTGGCGATCGTCCGGCCCGTCGCATGCCGTCCCTCGAACCGCGTCCGCTGAAAGACAACCCGGACGTGGAGATGGAGCGTTACCGTGTCGACGTGGGCGCCCATCACGGCGTCAAGCCGGGCCAGATCGTGGGTGCCATCGCCAACGAAGCGAACATCGAGAGCCGCTTCATCGGCAACATCGACATCGCCGATGACTTCTCCACCGTCGATCTGCCCAAGGGCATGAGCGCCGAGGTGCTGGAAGTGATCAAGAAGGCCCGTGTCTGCCAGCGTCCGCTGCAGATCACCCGTTACACCGAAGTGCCGGCCGGCGGCAACACTGCTCCCCGTCCGCCCCGTGGTGATCGTCCGTTCCGTGGCGACCGTCCTTTCAACAAGGATCGCCGTCCCCAGGGTGACCGTCCCTTCAACAAGGATCGCCGTGAAGGCGGTTTCGACAAGGGTCGCAAATTCGGTGGCAACAAGCGCCGCGACAGCTAAACCCTGACTGCACTGATGAGAAGGCCGCTCCATGGAGCGGCCTTTTTTGTGTCTGTTTTTCAGATGCGTAGCAAAGATTGTCACCTTTTTCCGGCCGTGGCGGGCACCCGGTTTTATGAGGAGCCAGTGAAAAGAAAAATGGTGCAATCCATTTGCCTGGGGGTGGCGCCTGGTGTCATTCTTTGGGAAGCGATTGGGTACTTTTGGAAGGCGCAGAGATAGTTGCTGGTTGCAAACGACTGCGACTTTGGTCTGAAGGTGCATTCTGTTGTTTGCATATGAGTCAGCAGAGTGAGATGAATAAATAAACCGTATGACAGGGAGGTGCGTGATGGGCAAGTGGCTTGGCAAGGTGTTGCTGATATCCGGATGGCTCGTGTCGGGTATGGTGTTGGCGGAGGAGCCCTTCTTCAGAATTGCGGGGGCGGGGTGCTGCAATGGCAAGGGGGAGGTGGTGCTGACCCGTGCCGAGTTTGAGGCCTTGCCGCAGACGGAGGTTAAGACGGGGACGCCCTGGACTGAAGGGGAGCACCTCTATCGCGGGGTGTTGCTGCGGGACCTGGTCAGGACCTACGGTCTCAAGAGCCAGGAGGTCAAGGCCCTCGCGGTCAATGAATACTGGACCGCACTGCCGCTGGAAGACGGGGAGAAGTACCCGGTGCTGGTGGCCGAGAAGCAGGATGGCAAGGCGCTGACTCTGCGCAACAAGGGGCCGCTCTGGGTCATTTATCCCCTCACCGACCATCCCGAACTCAACAAGGAGCTCTATCACAGCCGGATGGTGTGGCAGCTGACGGCGCTGGAGAGCAAATAAGATGCTGCGCGGCAAGTTCTTGAGCCTGATCCTGATGGTGACCACCTTTTTGGGGGTGACCCTCTGGTCGGTCTGGAACTATGACCACGCGTTCAATGCGGTGACGCGCTACACCCAGCTCTCCGCCTGGGCACTGGCCCAGCTCGAGCTGGAGATCCACGCCTTCGAGGAGGGCTTGCAGCTCTATCGTGCCGGTGCCGCCAGCCGGGAGGAGATGAACAAGCGCTTTGACATTGCCTGGAACTGGCTCGATGTCTTCTTGCACGGGGAGGAGGCAAAGTCGGTCAGGGCCCGGTTCGGTGCGGACACGGCGGTCGGCAAGATCCTCGCTCTCTTCGAACATTATGAGCAGGATGTGGTGCAAGGGGAGCCGGATTCCCCCGCACTCAAGATGTTCACGGCCGCGCTCGATGACGAGATGCGCGGGGTGCGGGACGTGATGGTGAAAAACTTCACCGGGCCTTCTGCCATCGCCCAGCGTGAGCTGCTCAACGAGTCGAAAACCCAGAACTTCTTCATCCTGGGATTTCTGATGCTGGCGACCATGGTGATGTTGATGGTGCTGTTTCGCGAAGTGCGTCGCCAGCATTTTCTGGCGTGGAACGACCCTCTCACCCGTCTCCCCAACCGGGCGGCGCTCATCAAGCACCTCCAACAGTGGACCAGCCATCCCGGTCGGCGCAGCAGCATCACCGTCTGTCTCATGGATCTGGGGCATTTCAGGGAGGTCAATGACAGTCTGGGTTACGAAGTGGGGGACGCCTTGCTCAAACGGCTTGCGGCGCGGATCAAGGCCGCCTCTGGCCAGGGGATCTTCGTTGCCCGAACCGGCAGTGACGAGTTCACCCTCATCATCACCGGCACCATGCCCACCTATCTGCGCTTCCCGTTTCTGGAGCAACTGCGCAGCGAGCTGGCGGATCTGGTGTTTGCCGCCGATCCGGCGCACCGGGTGCGGGTCTTCATGGGCACCAGCCAGTACGTGAAACCGGATCATTCACCGGAAGAGATGCTGCTGTTTGCCGATATCGCCCTCGACAGCGCCAAGCGCAAGCGGCTGAATCGCAATGTGCTCTTCTCCAGCAGCATGTATCAGCACTATCAGCGCAAACGCCGGCTGTCGACCGAGCTGCGGGAGCTTATCCACTGCCCGCAACTGGCCCTTTACTATCAGCCCATCGTGCGCGGCCAGAGTGTAGTGAGGCTGGGGGCGGAGGCGCTGATCCGCTGGCATCATCCGGAATATGGCTTTATTGCCCCCCTCGACATCATCTCGCTGGCAGAAGAGAACGGGTTGGGCGAGGCGCTCGGGGGCTGGATCATCCGGCGCATGCAGCTCGATCTGTCCGGCTTCCCGAAAGAGGTATTAGCACCGCTCGAGATCTCCATCAACCTCTCCAACTCCATGTTCAACATGGGGTTGGCCAGGGAGATTGAAGTGAAGATGAGTGACGGTCCGTTGGGACTGCACCAGTTGATAGTGGAGCTGACCGAAACCATCGCCCTCGATGACATCGCCCTGAGCAAGCAGATCATTCACTCCCTGCGCCAGATTGGGGTGCGGGTGGCCCTCGATGACTTCGGGACCGGCTGGTCCTCGTTCTCCTACCTGCGTGAACTCTATTTCGACAAGCTCAAGATAGACAGATCCTTTATCACCGCGATCGACAGTGACACCCGGCAGGCGCTCTTCGTCGAGACCATCACCACCCTCTCTCATCAGTTGGGGGTGCGTGTCGTGGCAGAAGGGGTGGAAAACAGCGATGAGCTCAAGGCGGTGCTCACCATAGGGGTGGATGAGATCCAGGGTTATTTCTACTCGCGTCCCTTGCCGCTGCCAGAGTTCATGCAGTTCTGTCACCGCTATTTCGCCCACAGCGCCGCCATTCAGGAAGTGGCACTGGGGTAGCCTTGGGGCAATCGAGCTCCTGTAGCCTTGTCTTCGAGTCCCTCTGTTCGATCGTTCCTGGTTGATATTTCATCCCGACACCTTTCTCCCATGGCAGGACCGCCTATGACGTGGCTTTCTTGTGCCTCCTGCCAGAACGAGGGTGCGAGAGGACAGTCCCAGTGCTACCTTGTGCCACGAACAGTGCCACAGGGCAGAGGAGCCATAGATGGATCGCTTGGGGGTGATGGAGGTGTTCGTGCTGGCGGTGGAGACCGGCTCGTTTTCGGCGGTGGCCCGCCGACTGGGGATGGGGCAACCCACGGTTTCCAGATTGATTGCCCAGCTTGAGGCGCACCTTGGCAGCCGCCTGTTGCTGCGTTCGACCCGGGGGCTGGCGCCCACCGAGGCCGGAGAGGCCTACTATCTGCGGGCGAGAGAGATCCTGGCCCAGGTCAACGAGGCCGATGCCATGGTGCAGCAATGCCGGGCGGGCCTGAGCGGGCGTCTGCGGGTGAGCGCTCCCGTCACTTTCGCCCGCCTGCATATCATTCCCCATCTTGCCGGTTTTCTGGCGGCTCACCCGGGACTGGATCTGGAGATCCTGCTGGATGACGGCAATGTGGATCTCATTTCGGCGGGCATCGAGGTGGCTCTGCGGATCGGCAAACAGGCCGACTCGTCGCTGGTCGCCCGCTGCCTCGCCCGAAGCGACATGCGGGTGCTGGCGACGCCGGCCTATCTGGCCGCCAAAGGAGAGCCTGAGACCCCTCAGGCTCTGCAACAGCATGATCTGGTGCTTTACAGTCCACGGCCCGGAGTGGGGCAGCAGTGGCGATTTCGCCGCGGCGTCGAGGAGAAGGTGGTTTCCGGAGAAGGCAGGCTGATGGTCTCGGCGGCCGAAGGCATGCGCGCCGCCGTATTGGCAGGACTGGGGCTTGGTATCGCCTCGGAGTGGATGTTTGCCCCCGAGCTTGCCCGCGGCGAGGTGGTGGCGGTGCTGCCCGAGTGGCAACTGCCCATGCAGGAGCTCTGGACCCTGCTCCCGGCAGGTCGCCAGCCCGGTGCCAAGGCGAGCGCCTTTCTGGCATTCGTGACCGGCCTGCCCGGCGTGGGGCATGCACCAGCGGAATAACTGTTATGGTCCCCACCGCTCTACTGGTGGCGACGCTCCCCGGGTAGGCTGTGCGCATGGGGCCCGTGTCCTGGCGGGAGCCCTTCTACCACGAGGAGAAGATCATGAGTACATCGCCTTCTGCCGGAGGGGCCGCAACCCCCGGCCCCTCCCTGCTCTTCGCCATGGCCCTGTCATGCGGCCTGGCAGTTGCCAACATCTACTACAACCAGCCCATGTTGGCTGTGATGGCGCAGGACTTTCCCGGGCACTCGGGCATGCCATTGATCGCCATGCTGACCCAGCTCGGCTATGCCATGGGTCTGCTTTTGCTGGTGCCGCTTGGCGATGTAGTCGAGCGCCGCTGGCTTATTCCGGGGCAGTTTGCACTGATCGCGCTGGCTTCCCTGCTGGCGGCCACGGCCGCGAGTGCCACCACCTTGATGCTGGCCTCCGTCCTGCTCGGCATCGGGGCCACGGCTGCCCAGCAGATAGTTCCGGTGGCGGCGACCCTGGCAGATCCCGCCCGCCGTGGTGCCGTGGTCGGCAGCGTGATGAGTGGTCTACTGGCCGGGATACTGCTCAGCCGAACGGTCGCCGGCCTGGTCACCGCCTATGGCAGTTGGCGCGCCATGTTCTGGCTGGCCATTCCCCTGGCCCTGTCGGGGGCCCTGCTGATGGCCAGGATGATACCATCCGGATTACCGCGCTCTCCCCTCGGTTATGGCCGTCTGCTTCATTCTCTGGTCGGTCTGTGGCGCGAGGAGCCCGCCTTGCGCCGCGCGACCCTGACCCAGGCCTTGCTGTTTGCCTCCTTCAGCGCCTTCTGGACCGTGCTGGCGTTCTACCTGGCCGAACCTGCCTATGGGTTGGGGGCCGACATGGCGGGTCTGTTCGGCGTCATCGGGGTGGCTGGGGTGGTGGCGGCCCCTTTGGCAGGCCGGATGGCGGATCGGTTGGGGGCCAGACCAGTGGTATTGGCCGGTGCTGTGCTGGTGGTGCTTGCCTGGATCTGCTTCGAGCTGTGGCTCTCTCTGGCCGGGCTGGCGTGCGGGGTCATCTTGCTGGATCTCGGAGTGCAGAGCGCACTCATCGCCCATCAGCAGCGCATCTATGGTCTGAGACCTGAGGCCAGGGGGCGCATCAATACCCTCTTCATGACCGGCATGTTCCTGGGGGGAACCCTCGGCTCCAGCCTGGGGATGCTGGTCTGGCAACAGGGACACTGGCTCGGGGTGGGAGCAGCCGGCATGGGGTTAGCCCTGGTTGCCTGTCTCTGCGCCCTGGCCGGCAGGCGGGGGCTGCAACCGGCCATCTGAGGCATGTGCAAGACAAGAAAGGCGACTCCGGGGTCGCCTTTTGTCTGTCTGCTCGGGATGGACTCAGAGCACCATGGCGGCAATCCAGCCGAAGATCACCAGGGGGATGTTGTAGTGGATGAAGGTTGGCACCACGCTGTCCCAGATGTGGTCGTGCTGACCGTCCGCATTGAGGCCCGATGTGGGGCCGAGCGTCGAGTCGGAGGCGGGGGAACCCGCGTCCCCCAGCGCGCCCGCGGTGCCCACCAGGGCGATGGTCGCCATGGGCGAGAAGCCGAGGTGGATGCACAGGGGCACATAGATGGTGGCGATGATGGGCACGGTGGAGAAGGAGGAGCCGATCCCCATGGTGATGAGCAGGCCCACCAGCAGCATCAGGAAGGCCGCCAGTCCCTTGTGGCCGGCCATCATGGTGGAGACGGACTGCACCAGACTCTCCACCCCGTGGGTCTCCTTCATGACGGCGGCGAAGCCTGCGGCCGAGATCATGATAAAGCCGATGAGGGACATCATGCGCACACCCTGGGTGAAGGCATCCTGGCTCTCGCGGAATTTGATGACGCCGCCGCAGGTGAAGATGATGAAGCCTGCGAGCGCCCCCAGCACGATGCTGTTGGTCATCAGTTGCAGGCCGAGTGCCACGGCGATGGCCAGCAGGGCGACCCAGATGTGGTTGAGATTGAGCTCGACCGTCTCGGGTTCGGCGGCCAGGATCTGCTCCAGATCATACTGACGAGGCTTGCGGTAGCTGAAGAAGACGGCGATGAGCAGGCCGAGGAACATGCCGAATACCGGGATGGCCATCGCCAGGGGCAGTTGGCTGAATTCCACCGGTACGCCGTTGTCGACGAGATTCTTGGCCAGGATGTTGTTCAGGAAGATGCCGCCAAAGCCCACCGGCAGCAGCATGTAGGTTGCGGTCAGGCCGAAGGTGATGACACAGGCCACCTGACGGCGGTCGATCTGCATCTGGGCCATGACATGCAGCAGCGGCGGGATCAGGATGGGAATGAAGGCGATGTGCACCGGGATCAGGTTCTGGGAGGAGATGGAGACCGCGAGCACCGAGGTGAGCAGCAGGCTCTTGACCCAGAGAATGCGGGTGCTGCTGGCATCCTTGCCGAGCTGGTTGATGACCTTGCGGGCCAGCAGATCGGTGATGCCGGAGCGGGAGATGGCTACCGCGAAAGCCCCCAGCATGGCGTAGGAGAGGGCGATTTCTGCACCGCCGCCCAGGCCGCCGGTGAAGGTGCTGAGGGTCTGCTCGAGGGAGAGTCCGCCGAGCAGGCCACCCACGATGGCACCGATGGCGAGGGAGACCACCACATTGATCCGCAGCAGGCTGAGCACCAGCATCAGCGCCACCGCGATAACAACAGGATTCATTTGATTTCCTTATGGATTGTGTTGCTGTCAGTCGTGTGAAAGCCAGCTAGTTTGCGAAAAACAGGCTAAATGTCGAGAAAAAAATCGGCAGATCCCGGCCAAGGGACGCATCTTCTGCTGGCGGTGAACGGGAACCGGGAAAATGGCCCTTCTTCATTGCCCAGACAGGTCCCCTCATGCAGACAGGCTGCCATGGGCAGCCTGTCTGGGCAGGGGCTGGGAGTGTTCAGCCCTCGTCTTCGGTGTCCGTCGTTTCATCCGGGTTGGCCAGAGGCCAGCCTCCCAGGCTCTTCCAGCGATTGACGATGTGGCAGAAGAGCTCTGTGGTGCGCTCGGTGTCGTAGAGGGCCGAGTGGGCCTCTTTGTTGTCAAAGGGAATATTGGCGCTCTGACAGGCCTTGGCCAGCACCGTCTGCCCCAGGGCAAGACCCGAGAGGGCGGCGGTGTCGAAGGTGGCGAAGGGGTGGAACGGATTGCGCTTGAGGCCGGCCCGCTCGGCGGCGGCCATCACGAAGCCGTGGTCGAAGGTGGCGTTGTGGGCCACTATGATGGCGCGACCACAATCCTGCTCCTTCATGCCCTTGCGCACCCCCTTGAAGATCTCGGTGAGTGCTTCCTTCTCGTCCACCGCGCCCCGCAGCGGGTTGAAGGGGTCGATGCCGGTGAACTCCAGCGCCGCTTTCTCCAGATTGGCACCCTCAAAGGGCTGGACATGAAAATGGAAGATCTGGTCAGGGACGAGCCAGCCCTGCTCATCCATCTTGAGGGTGTGGGCGGCTATTTCCAGCAGGGCATCGGTCTTGGCATTGAATCCGGCGGTTTCAACATCGATGACGACGGGGTAAAAGCCGCGAAAACGGCCCTTGAGGGTGTGAACGGCGTCGGTCATGGTATCTCGGTCGGCGTGAAAGGAGGCGGCATTATGGCAAAAAAGCGGGCCCTTGTCCCTTATCTGCCGCCATGGGACAGCAAGAGGGCCATTTTGAAACACCTGTGCTTATAATGGGCGACGTCAACCATGGAGGGAGAGGACGATGAAGAAGCTGGGATTGGCACACAAGATGATGTTGGTGGTCTGTCTGCCGCTGTTGGCCCTGCTGTTTTTCTCCGGCCGGTACGTCTATGAACGTTATCGGGTCGAACAGGAGATGAGCGGGGCCCTGGTCGCGCTGGCGGTGGTGAAGGAGGCGGCGCAGCTGGCCCATGAGCTGCAACGGGAGCGCGGCATGTCGGCCGGTTTCCTCGGCTCTGGCGGCAGCAAGTTTCGCGATGCGCTGCCTGCCCAGCGCAAGGTGGTGGACAGTCTGTTGCAGCGTTTTCATCAGGATCCTGCCTTGTTGGCGCTGACGGAGGTGCAGCAGGGAGTGGCGGGACTCACCGCCATGCGTGAGCGGGTCAGCGCCCTGGGGGTTGAGGTGGCGGAACAGGTCGGCTTCTATACCCGCCTCGTGACCGCCTTGCTGGCGGTGGTGGACAAGATAAGCGTCGACAGCATGGATGCCACCATCGCCCTGCAGACCAATGCCTACGCCGCCTTCCTGCAGAGCAAGGAGCGTGCGGGGCTGGAGCGGGCGACGCTCAGCAACGTCTTTGGCCGTGACAGCTTCACGCCAGCGCTGTTGCAGCAGTTCATCTCCCTGCTGGCGGCCCAGAATACCTATCTCGAACGTTTCCAGGCGGTGGCGAGTCCCGCCCAGCGTCAGTTGCTGAACGACAGCCTCGCCTCACCCGTGGTGGCCAAGGTGGCCGCCATGGAGAAACTGGCCCTGGACAAGGCGGCCAGCGGCGGTTTTGGTGTCGATGCGGAGGCCTGGTTTGCCTTGAGTACCGACAAGATAGGCCTGCTCAAGGAGATAGAAGACAGCCTCTATCGGCAGCTCTTCGAGCGGGTTGAACAGATGCGGGTCGGGAGTGCCAGTGACTTCTGGTGGGGGGCGGCTGGTGTGTTGCTGTGCATCGTCCTGACCACCTTCGTCTGCTGGCGGGTAGTGCGGGATCTGCATCTGGGCTTCATGGCCCTGCACCAGACCTTCAAGCGCCTGGTGCAGGAGAACGACCTGACCGTGCGGGTCGACTGGCGATCCGGGGATGAGCTGGGGGCCCTGGCGCGGGATCTGAACCATTTCCTCGGGCACCTGGAGAGTTTGCTGCTGGCTGTGCGCCACTCCTGTGACGTGCTGATACGCAGCGCCGCCAGCTCGGCCGAGGTCATTGCCGAGGTGAATGCCGGCGTAGTCAGGGGATGCGGGCAGGTGGATCTGGTGGCGACTGCCGCCACCGAGATGGCATCGACTGTGGCGGAGATTGCCCGCAACGCAACCCAGACCTCCCAGGCGACTCAGCAGGCCATCGGCCGGGCGAAGCAGGGTGACAAGGAGGTGGATAAGACCATCCAAACCATCCAGCAGGTCGCGGGTACCCTGAGTGATACCCAGCAACTTGTGGACAGCCTGCATCAGGATACCGAGTCGGTGGGCGAAGCGCTCAACCTCATCAAGCAGATCTCGGACAGAACCAACCTGCTGGCCCTCAATGCCGCCATCGAGGCGGCCCGTGCCGGTGAATCCGGGCGCGGCTTTGCAGTGGTGGCCGACGAGGTGAGAGCGCTTGCCTCCCGTACCCAGCAGGCGGCGGATGACATAGAGCGGATGCTGGGCCGCTTGCGCCAGGGGGCCAACGAGGCGGTGGCTGCCATGCACACGGGGACCGAACAGGCGGGTCTTAGCGTGACGGAGGCCAAACGGGCGGGGAGCGAGCTGACCGACATCGTCAACGAGGTGCGCAAGGTGAGCGACATGACGGCCCAGGTGGCCACCGCCACCGAGGAGCAGCGTTACGTGACCGACGACATCCAGCAAAACGTGATGACCATCCGTGACGTGTATGAGGCCCATCGCCAGCACTCCCATACCCTGCAACAACACAGTGCCGAACTGGATGCCCTGGCCCGGGATCTGGCGGGACGCATCGCCAGCTTCAAGCTGATGGCCCCTTCTTCCCCCCACTGAGCGTTTTGACCTAAAGCTTGTCCTGCCGCTGCCGATAGATAATTCGAGATAGTGTGGAGGACAAGCCGTTGAATGCTTGGGTGTTGGGGTTGATCAGCATATCAGTGAGTATGCAGTTGCAGGCGGGCGTGACCGAATTTGGCGCCGGTCTGGATCAATCCGTCTGGCGCCTGACCTCTGATACCCAGGTGGAGTGCAGGCTGGAGCATCCTATTCCCCGCTGGGGAACCGGGGCCTTTGTCAGCCGGGCCGGGCGCAAGATCAATCTGGATTTCGAGCTCAAGGGGCAGCGACCCCAGGCGCGTACCCAGACAGTGAGCCTCGGGATCATGCCCCCCAGCTGGCGTCCCGGGGTAGCCGGGCGACAGATCAGCCAGTTGCAGTTCTATCAGCAGTTTGACGGCCTGGTGGCGGGGCAGACCGCCTGGACCATGCTGGACGAGCTGGAAGGAGGGCGTATGCCGACTTTCCAGTATCGCGACTGGTATCGTCAGGACAGGCCGGTGCGGGTATCGCTCTCGTCGGTCAATTTCAGGGTGAAGTACCAGGCGTTCATGGACTGCCTGAGTGGCTTGCTGCCCTACAGCTTCAACGACATCGCCTTCAGCGTGCTCTCCTATGACAAGAACAGCGATCAGTTGTCACCGGCCTCCAAGCGGCGGCTGGCGATGATCGGTGACTATGTGAAGGCAGACAAGAGCATCGATGTGGTGGTGATCGACGCCTACAGCGACAGCTATGGCGGCCGCTGGCCAAACCAGAAGCTCTCCGAGAAGCGAGCGGATGCCATCAAGCAGGTGTTTGTGGATCTCGGCATCGAGGAGGGCAAGATCTCGGTGGAAGGGCACGGTGAGAAACAGCACGTGGCCTCCAACGAAACGGAAGCTGGCCGAGCCAAGAACCGCCGGGTGGTGATCAACATGGGACGCAACGGCACTATCTGATCCCGCTGAGTCATCGAGAGGGGCGGGATTTTCGCTGTAGTCAGGAATAAAAAATGCCAGTCGGCGAACCGACTGGCATTTTTTTCGCGGGTATCCGGGATTACTTGGCCAGGGATTCCGGCAGGTTTTCGCGGATCTTGCCGAGCATCTCTTTCAGCACGCGGGGGTTGGCCACCACGATGTTGCCGGAGTTTTCGTAGTTGTGACCACCAACGAAGTCGGTGACGATGGCGCCGGCTTCTTTGGCCAGCAGCTCACCGGCGGCGGTGTCCCAGGGCTTGAGGCCGATTTCCCAGAAACCGTCGACGCGACCA
Source organism: Aeromonas sp. QDB14 (assembly GCF_027707845.1). Taxonomy (NCBI): domain Bacteria; kingdom Pseudomonadati; phylum Pseudomonadota; class Gammaproteobacteria; order Aeromonadales; family Aeromonadaceae; genus Aeromonas; species Aeromonas sp. QDB14. The sequence goes on from NZ_JAPCJD010000006.1 coordinate 76,540, forward strand.
GCGGCCACATAGGCGAGATCCAGCGCGGCGGAGCCAGCACGACGGATGTCTGCACACTCGATGAACATGCTCTGGAACATCTTCAGGTAGGGTTCGATGTGGTGCTTCTGCTTGAACGGGAACCCGGTGGCCAAGATAGTGCCGGAGAGCTCTTTGGCCTTGCCGACGCGGATGCGGTAGCCGTTCAGCTGGGCGCCGCTGCCGCGGGTGGCAGTGAACAGCTCGTCACGGATGGGATCGTAGACAACGGCTTGTTCGGTCTTGCCCTTGACGCGCAGAGCGATGGAAACGGCAAAGTGCGGAATGCCTTTGACCAGGTTGGTCGTGCCATCCAGTGGGTCGATGATCCATTGGTAGTCCGGATTGGTACCGGCAATCTCGCCAGACTCTTCAGCAACGATGCTGTGTTCCGGGTAAGATTTTTTGATGGTGTGAATGATGGCCGCTTCGGCGTCACGGTCAACGTTGGTCACGAAGTCATTGCTGCCTTTCTGGATAACCTCGATGTTCTCGGGTTGAGAAAAGGCTTTTACTACTACTTGACCGGCGTTGCGCGCAGCGCGCACGGCGATATTCAGCATCGGATGCATAGGTTCACCACTGGATGTTAAAGAACGGGGGATAAAAGGACGCAACATCTTACCAAGATATTCGGGAATAGCAACTGCTATGCCCTCATTCGGTCAGGGTGGTGACTGACAGATCTGACGGCTCCAATAAAGACCTGTAATCAACTAGTCTTATCGCGACAGCCGGATAACAGGCTGTGGTGAGCATAGGGATATGAGCCATGAATCTGTCATTAGTCAGTCAGAAACCGTCGTCGCGGACGACTCTGGGTGTGTTGGCCGCACTGCGTGCCGCCAGCGAAGAGAGCGATTATGTCACCGAGGTCCGGGTGGCACAGCCCCAGCAGTGGCAACCGTCGAAGGATGAAGCGGCGATCCTGCTGCTGGAAGAAGAGGGCGCTGCCTGGCCTGCTCCGCTCTGGCCTGCAGGAGGCAGTGCACTGGGATTGCCGGTGCTTCCCCTGTTGGTGCATCGACAGTATGAACATACTCCACAGGGGCCGGATGTCCGGGATCCGCATTTTTATTTCGTCTCCAACGGTATTCTGCTGGATGAGGCCGAACTGGCGGATCCTGCCTGCAGCCTGGTGCTGAAAAGCAAGTTTGAATCCTATTTTCCGCTGCTTTCCCGTCTTATCTTGCTGCGCCAGCGCCAACCAGGGGTACTGAGCAGCTAATCATCTCCCCCTCGATGCGGGCTGTTCAAGCGGCACAATATTTGTCATAACTGACCGACATTGTGCCGCTTTGCTATGGCCTGTGCAGCGGTTCACCGTGTGTTCGTCGACGGAGGTGACATGAAGGTTTATGAGCTGAGACGAGCCCCCAATGCCCGTCGGGTCAGAATGTTTCTGGCGGAGAAGGGGATCGAGATGGAATATCAGCAGGTCGATCTGGGGGCGGGGGAAAACCTGGCGCCCACCTTTTTGACCAAGAACCCGGCCGGGCGCATTCCTGTGCTGGAACTCGATGACGGAACCTGTCTGAGTGAAACCCTGGCCATCTGTCGCTATTTTGAAGAGCTTCATCCCGAACCGAACCTGTTTGGCAGCACCGCGCTGGAGCGCGCCACTATAGAGATGTGGAGTCGCTTCATCGAGTTCAACCTCTGGCTGCCGACCGGTATGGCGTTTCGTCATATCACCGGTTTTTACAAAGACCGGGAGCGGGTCTTCCCCGAATGGGGGGAGGAGTGCAAGCAACAGGCTCAGATCTGGTTTGACAAGCTTGATGCCCGTCTTGCCGAGGTGCCCTATATTGCGGGGGAGCGCTTCACCATCGCCGACATTCTTGCCCTCTGTACCATTGATTTTGGCAAGGTGGTTGGCCTGCGTATCACCCCCGAACAGCCCCATTTGCAGGACTGGCATGACCGGGTGAGTGCCCGGTCCAGCGCCCAGGCCTGATCCTTTCCCCTGAACGTTCAAGGAGTCCAAGATGATAGAGTTGTACACTGCCGCCACGCCCAACGGGTTCAAGGTGTCGATTGCTCTCGAAGAGCTGGGGCTGCCCTACAAGGTCATTCCCCTTGATTTCGCGACCATGGAGCAGAAGAAGCCCGAGTTCCTGGCCATCAACCCCAATGGCCGCATCCCGGCCATCGTCGATCGGGACAATGGTGACTTCGCAGTGTTCGAGTCCGGCGCCATCCTTATCTATCTGGCGGAAAAAACCGGCAAGTTGCTGCCGCAGGATCCCAAGCGTCGCTCCCAGGCCATCCAGTGGCTGATGTTCCAGATGGGGGGCGTCGGTCCCATGATGGGGCAGGCCAACGTCTTCTATCGCTATTTCCCCGAGAAGATCCCGGCCGCCATCGAGCGTTACCAGAAGGAGGGGCGACGTCTGTTCGAGGTGCTCGACGGTCATCTGGCACACCATGAGTATCTGGCGGACGAGTACAGCATCGCCGATATCGCTACCTGGCCCTGGGTGCGCATCCACGACTGGAGTGGTATCTCCATCGAGGGGTTGGTGCATTTGCAGGCCTGGATGGCACGCATGGAAGCCAGGCCCGCCTGCCAGAAGGGCATCACCATTCCACCGCGCAATGAGAGCCCCGAGGATCAGGTCAAGCGGGCGCAGCAGATGGTGACTCGCTGACGCCATCATGATGGCCCTGACGGGCCATCTTTTTTATTCCCCTTTGACTCCCCGTTGTTTGACGATCTGCATCGCAGTCGCTTTTTGTCTTTCAAATAAGCCATTTATCAAAAATCAAAAGTCATTCTTCCTGATTAATTGTTATGTTATAACTCCACCTCTTTGGTTGATGAACATGAAGCTTGGATGGAAAGGATGACAAAAAAATGCACCGCAGCCGGGTGGTTCGCCCTGGCTCTGATGGCAGGAACGACTGCAGCCGACGGCAAACCGCTTGCCATGGTGGGGCCCTGGGAGATCCACAGTGTCGACCCCGCCAGCAACGGGGTCTTCTTTACTCGCATGCAGGTGGCGGAGACCCTGGTAGATGTCGATGGGAAAGGCAATCTGCAACCCGGGCTTGCCAGTGAGTGGTCGCGTAGCGATGACGGTCTGCAGTGGCGATTCACGTTGCGCCCCGGGGCCCGGTTTCACGATGACAGCGAGGTGAGCGCCGAGCAGGCCGCTTTTGCCCTGCAACAGGCCTGGCGCAAGCCCGGCGTGATGACCAGCGCTCCCATTGCGTCCATCGAGGCTGGAGATGGCGTCTTGAAGGTCACCCTGAGCGAACCCTTCGCCTCCCTGCCGGCCGTGCTGGCCCACCCCAGCACCCAGATCCTGGCGAAGGCCGCCTACGATGCCAAGGGGGAGGTAACCCAGGTGATAGGCTCTGGCCCCTACCGCATCACCCGCCTGCAACAACCCCAGCGGATAGAGACTGTGCGTTTCGACGGCTGGCAGGGGGCCAGGCCCGCAATCGAGGAGGTCAGCTACCTGACGGTGGGGCGTGCAGAGAGCCGCACCCTGATGGCCGAGAGCGGTCAGGCCGACATCGCCTGGGGGCTGGATCCGGTCAGCATCCGCCGCTTGCAGCAGGCATCACGGGTCTCCATCGCCTCGGTCACCCTGCCACGGACCATCCAGCTCAAGCTCAATGGCGCCGATCCCCGTCTGAGCGATCCGGTGGTGCGCCGTGCCCTGAGTCTCGCCATCGATCGTCGTGGTATGGCAGCCGCCTTGCTGCGGGATCCCGAGATGGCGGCAACCCAGCTCTTTCCCCCCACTCTGGGGGAGTGGCACCAGCTCGGGTTGACGCCGCTTGCCTATGACGTCAAGGCGGCCCGGGCGGCCTTCGCGGCGGCAGGCTGGCAGCCGGGAGAGGACGGTGTGCTGCGCAAGGGGGAAGAGCGCTTCGCCCTGACCTTGCGTACCTTCCCTGACCGTCCGGAGCTGCCGCTCCTCGCCACGGCACTGCAGGCGCAGTGGAAGGCGGTGGGGGTGGATCTCAAGGTGGCGGTGGGCAACTCGAGCGAGATCCCGGCGGGCCATCAGGACGGCTCCCTCCAGCTTGGTCTCTACGCCCGCAATTATGCCCTGGTACCGGATCCCCTGGTCACTTTGCTGGGGGACTTGGCCCCTGCCGGTGCGGACTGGGGGGTGATGAACTGGCACTCCCCGGCCATGACGCAAACGCTGACCCGCCTTGCCACGCAAGCCTTGTCGCCCACAGACGCCGCTGCGGCTCGCCGGGAGATAGCCACGACACTGCAACAGGAGTTGCCGCTCCTGCCCATCGCCTGGTACCGCCAGAGCGCGGCGGTCAGTCGGGGGCTGGAGGGGTTTGAACTCGATCCCCAGGAGCGCAGCTATGGCCTGGACAAGTTGACATGGAGCGCACGATGACAGCGACACCCTTGTCTCGCGTCATGGGGATACTGGGTCAGCGTCTGGTGCAGGCGCTGGTGGTTGCCCTGCTGGTGGCCGGACTCTGTTTTCTGATGGTGCAGTCCCTGCCCGGAGACATCGCCTTTCGCATCGCGGCGGGTCGTTATGGCTATGACTATGTCACCGCCGAGGCGGCCAACGCGGTGCGCAGCGAGCTGGGGCTGGCCGGCTCGGCCCTTGTCCGTTTTGGCGACTGGCTGTGGGCCTTGCTGCAAGGGGATCTCGGCAGCTCCCTGGTGACGGGCGCACCGGTCGCCACCGACGTGGGTCATCACCTGGGCGCCACCCTGACGCTCGCGAGCGCCTCCGTGGTGCTGGCGCTGGTGGTGGCGCTGCCGCTTGGCAGCCTGAGTGCGCTGCGCCCGGGGGGATGGTGTGATCGCCTGACCCTGGGCTGGAGCGTGCTGATGCGTGCGTTGCCCCCCTTCTTGCTCGGCCTGGTGCTCATGGTGATGCTCTCGGTGGAGCTGGGCTGGGTCAGTGCGGCAGGGCACGGGGAGGGGAGCAACCTGCTGCTGCCCGCCCTGACCCTGGGATTGGGGCTCTCCGGCGTGCTCTCCCGGGTGGTGCGTGAAAGCGTGCTCACCGTGGTGCAGTCCGGTTATTACCGATTTGCCCTCACCAAGGGGCTTTCGCCGGCCCGGGTTTTCTGGCGTCACGGTCTGCGCAACACCGGGGTCAGCATCATCGCCTATACCAGCGTGCAGCTGGTGCTGCTCATCGAGGGGGTCGTGGTGGTCGAGAGCCTGTTTGCCTGGCCCGGGATCGGCCATGCGCTGGTGCACGCCATCTTCTGGCGCGACATCCCCATGGTTCAGGGGACCGTGCTGGTGCTGGCGGTGCTCTTCGTGCTGCTCAATACCCTCACCGACCTGCTTTGTCTTGCCATTGACCCCCGTGGTCCCAAGGAGTCCTGATCATGTCGTTGTCTGTCAAAACGGGGCTGGGCCTGCTCCTGCTGGTGGTGCTGTTTGCCCTGCTGGGCCCCGTGCTCTGGCCCGATCCGGCGGCTCAGGATCTGGCACAGTTTCTGGCTGATCCCTCCTGGCAGGAGCCCCTCGGGCGGGATCAGATGGGGCGCAGCCTGATGGCGCGCCTCGCGGCGGCGACCCGGCTCTCCCTGCTGCTGGGACTGCTGTGCGTCATCACGGCGGCGCTGTTGGGGTCATTGCTGGGCTGGCTCTCGGCCTGGCGCGGCGGCTGGGTCGACGGTCTGCTGCGCAGCCTGGCCGACGGCGTGCTGGCCCTGCCAGGCCTGTTGCTGGTGCTGCTCTTCTCCGCCATGGCCCAGGGGGGCTTTGCCATCCTCTATCTCGGCTTGGCCATGGCCCAGTGGGTGGAGTATTACCGGGTAGTGCGTGCCCGCAGCCGGGGGCTGCTCGCCTCGCCCCAGGTGGAGGCGTCCCGTCTGCTGGGATTCGGCCATGCCCATGTGGTGCGGCGCCATCTCTGGCCCGAGCTCGCCCCCCAGTTGCTCACCATGATGGCCTTCGGCCTAGCGGGTGCCATTCTAACCCTCTCTACCCTGGGCTTTGTCGGAGTGGGCATTCAGCCGCCCACGCCGGAGTTGGGGCTGATGATGACGGAGGCGCTGCCCCACTATCAGGAGGCTCCCCGTCTGTTACTGGCCCCCATTCTTGTCATGGGGCTGATGTTGCTGGCTCTGGTGCTGCTTCATCAGACGCGCGGCCTTGACATGCCATCTTCACAAGGAGCCACCTCATGACGGCCATTCATATCAAGGGGTTGCAGGTCGATGATGGCCCCAAAACCCTGTTGCAGGCGCTGGATTTCACCATTCATCCCGGCACCGCCCTGACTCTGATCGGGGAGAGCGGCTCGGGCAAATCCCTGTTGGCTCATGCCCTGATGGGGACGTTGCCAGCCCCCCTGACAGGCCGGGGCGAGATGGTGTCGGGTGGCCGCCATCACAACCTGGCCGAGACGCCTCGCCTGCGTACTCTCTGGGGGCGGGAGCTGGCGATGCTGCCCCAGGAGCCGGTGCTGGCGCTCGACCCCACCATGGGGTTGCTTGCCCAGGTGGAGGAAGGGTGGTTGCCAGGCGGCAAGGAGGCCCGATCGCGGGCCCGCGCCGCCCTCGAGCGGCTTGGACTGGCCGGGCGGGAGGGCGCCTTTGTACACCAGCTCTCGGGAGGCATGGCCCAGTGCGCGGCCTTTGCCGCCGCCACCCTGGGGGAGGCCCGTCTGCTGGTGGCCGACGAGCCCACCAAGGGGCTCGACAGCCGTGCCGCAGCCAGGCTGGGTGCCTTGTTGCTGGGCTACCTGGCCCGTGGACGCCATCTGCTGACCATCACCCATGATCTCTCCCTGGCTCGCTCATTGGGGGGCTGGGTGCTGGTGGTCAAGGGAGGAGAGATCGTGGAGCAGGGGCCCGCCGAGCGTGTGCTGCACACGCCATCCCATGCCTATACCCGGGCCCTGCTGGCGGCGGAGCCCTCCGCCTGGCCCGAGGCGGCTGTCCCTCCCACCGGAGACTGGCTCATCCGCGGAAAGGGGCTTGCCATGGGATATGGGGATCAACCCCTGTTTACGGGGCTGGACCTTGCCCTGGCGCAAGGGGAGCGAATGGCCATCATGGCGCCGAGCGGCGCGGGCAAGAGCACCCTCGGCAACGTGCTGCTGGGTCTGCAACGCCCCCTGCAAGGGGAGGTGCTGCGCCGGGAAGGGATAGCCCCCTGCCGCTGGCAGAAGCTCTATCAGGATCCGGTGCAGGCCTTTGCCAGCCGGGTGCGCCTCGCCACCCAGTTCGATGATGTGCTGCGTCTGCACAGGCTGCCCCGCCATCGGCTTGTCGACTATCTGGCCCGGTTGGGGCTGGATGAACGGCTGCTGACGCGCCTGCCAAACCAGGTCTCGGGAGGGGAGCTGCAGCGGCTGTCGCTTATCCGGGCCCTGTTGCTGCGCCCCGTGCTGCTGTTCGCCGATGAGCCCACGTCCCGGCTCGATCCCCTGAGCCAGCAACAGACCATCGCCTGTCTGCTGGAGGAACTGGGAGAGATAGGCTGCGCCCTGCTGCTGGTGACCCATGACGAGGGGCTGGCCGACAAGGTTGCTCCTCGTTGTCTGAGACTGGGGGAGGCGGGTACCCCCATGTTCGAAGGCGCGTCGGCCGAGGTGAGAAGAGTGGGGTAAAGAGGGGACAGGATGAATCCTTCCCCCATGATGAGATGACAGTGACGGGGCCTTGGGCCCCGTCGCATTAGAAAAACTTGGGAAAGCAGATTATAAAGTTTCGTTCGTTTTTTGTGATATGAATCACTAAGATTATCGCAAGCCAGAGAGTGTCCTGCTGCTGGCGGGTGCGGGTCCTCCGCCTTGTTCCTCTTCAACGACCTTTGTCAGACACCTCCTGCAGATCCCTGCCCGGAGGGTGGCGGCTTTTTGATTTTTTTCGGACGACAGTATGTATCGGCACAGCTTCTATCCCCTGTTTTTCCTGACCATTCTGATGGTCGCCGTGGGTCAGATGACCCAGACCCTCTATGTGCCCTCCATTCCCATGATGGCGGGGGACTTCCATGTGGCCTCCGGCCAGCTGCAGGCGGTGATGGCCTGCTACCTCATTCCCTACGGCCTCTCCCAGTTCGTTTATGGCCCCTTGTCGGATCGCATCGGTCGTCGCCCTGTGCTCATCATCGGCATGATGATCTTCCTGGTCGGCACCCTCACCATCCAGCTGATCCCGAGCTTCACTGCCCTGCTGGCGGGCAGCCTGATCCAGGGGCTGGGCACCGGGGCAGGGGGTGCCATGAGCCGGATCGTGATGCGCGACCGTTACAGTGGCGCCGAGCTCAACCGTGCCAACAGCCTGGTAAGCATGGGGGTCATCTTCTCCCCTCTGCTGGCACCTGTGCTGGGCGGCTGGCTCACCGAGCTGTTCAACTGGCGCGCCGGCTACTGGTTCCTGTTCGGTTTTGGTGCCCTGACCACCCTGGCGCTGCTGGCCTGGTTTGGGGAGACGCTGCCAGCATCCGCCCGCCAGCATTCGCTGCGGGTGGGCGCCGCCTATCGTCATGTGCTCGGCAACCCGCGCTTTCAGGGCAACCTGCTCTGTCTGATGGCCACCTTTGCCGGCCTCGCGGTGTTCGAGGCGGCGGCCGGGGTGTTGCTGGGGGACGTGCTCAAGCTGAGTGCCCGCACCGTCAGCGTGCTGTTCGTGCTGCCGCTGCCCGGTTATCTGTTCGGCGCCTGGCTCTCCGCCAGACTGAGTTTTCGCCTGAGCCAGGGCAAGCTGATGCGCCTTGGCATCGCCTTCCTGGCCCTGGGGTCGCTCATCATCCTGGTACCCGGGCTGCTCGGCATGGTGAGCGCTGCCTCCCTGGTGGGCGGGGCTGCGGTCTACTTCATTGGCAGCGGCATTCTCTATCCGACCGCCACCTCCTGTGCCATCGAGCCCTTCCCGGGCCAGGCGGGTACCGCGGGAGCCGTGCTCGGGGGCATGCAGAATCTGGGGGCTGGCGTGGTAACCCTGCTGGCCGCCAGCTTCCCGATGACGGGGCAGGTGACCCTGGGGGCCATCATGACGGTGATGGTGCTGATCGTGGCCTTGAGCTTTGTGTGGCTGCGCCACCACGGCGCGCCCCACGAGCAGATGGCCGTCTGACACGGCCAAGAGCCCGCCCCGTTGGCGGGCTTTTTACTGCCTCCTGCCGGGTGGCGAGACGCCGCAGGGGAGTGGAAGGGAGTTGCCGCGCAGGCAAAGAAAAAGCCCGTCGTGATGACGGGCTTTTTTGGGTAGGTACCCCGGAGATGCCGTTGCCGGTTTGGGCCCTTGAACCGTCGGTTCAAGGCGGAGATCTAATCTGGCCGCAGGCTTCTCGGTCGGGCCGAGCATGCTCAATAGCCAGAAGGCAGACCCCCTGTTTGGTATGAATATCGGCTCGGGGACTTGAACCGGCTGACAAACACTCCAGGGAATTTCAAAACTCGGTGCGATTAGGGCTGTTGTGCCTCTTCGCTGGATTCACCGTATTGTCCGTGCTCGATCAAGGCGGCTTCGATGGTGCGTTGCAGCATCTTGATCCGCTTGTCCATGGTCTCAGAGTATTGGTGGTTTTTCTCTTTTTCAAGGCAGAGCTCATGACAGAAATTGAGCGCTGCCATGACGGCCAGCTGTTCGTTGCTGGAGACCTTGGAACGTTGACGAAGCTCGATGAGCTTGTCGGTCAGCTGGTCGGCGGCCTGGCGCAGGGCATCTTGTTGTCCCAGGGGACAGGACACCTTGTAGGGACGTCCCAGAATGACGATTTCTACGGCCTCTATGCTCATGCCTTCCTCAATACGGCGGGGCTGATTTCCGCCTTTATCCACGTGGACAACTGGGCGGGACTATATAGCGCAGATGCAGAAGTTTCAAGGCCTTGCTGGCTCTGGCAGGGGGAGAATGCTAGGATCTCGGCCATAAATTCTGCATATTTGCCTGAACTTTGAGCGGATCCTAGATGAGCAAAACAAACCCCCTGAAATACGCTGCCGTGGCGGACCTGATGGCACAGCACGACCTCATGGCGACGGCCGTCGAGGCCCATGGCGTGATCTGCGGCCTGGTGTGCGGTGGCGTGGCCCTGGACGACAAAAGCTGGCAGCCCCATTTCAATGATCTGATCAACGACGGTTTCGGTCTGCCGGCACCGGTGCGCCAGGTGATGACCGACCTCTATCACGAGGTGATCGAGAGCCTGATGGCACAAAAGGGCGTCGAGCTGCTGCTGCCAAGCGACGAGGCGCCGCTCGATGAGCGCATCGACTCGCTGGTGGACTGGTCCCAGGCCTTCCTGGCCGGCTTTGGCGTGGTCCAACAGGAGCTCTCCAAGGCATCCGAAGAGCTGCAGGAGATGATTCAGGACATCGCCAGCATCACCCAGGTCTCTGCCGAGTTCGATCAGGAAGATGAAGAGAACGAAGCCTCCTTCCTGGTGCTCTACGAACACGTGCGCCTCGGAGTCATGATGGCGTTCGAGGAGTTTGGCAAGCGCCCGGCCGCGCCGAGCACGCCGCCGACCCTGCACTGATCTGCCCGTCCACCGGGTCAATGAAAGAGCGCATCACGGCGCTCTTTCTGTTTTACAAGGGGCGAGAGCAGGGGAGGCACTCTGCTAACCCATGGTGCCAAAGCGGTTTTTTGCCCGTGGCTTCGCATCCCGTCCGCCACCTTTGTGGTAGGATTGGCCCACGTTTTTTCGCCTATGCCCTCTTCTCATGTCTCAATCTGATCTGGTTCACGTCGACGTGGCTATCGTCGGCGGTGGTATGAGCGGTGCCGTGCTGGCCCTCTCCCTTGCCGCCCTGAAAGGACAGGATGGTGCCCCCCTGCAGATCCTGCTGCTGGAAGCGAGTGCGCCCGAGCTCAATGCTCATCCCGGTTTCGATGCCCGTGCCATCGCGCTTTCCGCCGGTACCTGCGAGGCGCTGGCCCGTCACGGCCTCTGGCCGCACCTGGCGCCCCACTGCTCCCCCATCACCCATATCCATGTGTCGGATCGGGGCCACTGCGGCCAGACCCGGCTGTCGGCGGCAGAGTATGGCCTGCCCGCCCTCGGTCAGGTGATCGAGCTGTCGGCGGCGGGCATCGTGCTGCAAGAGGCGATCGCCGCCAGCCCGCAGATCCGTATGTTGTGCCCGGCCAGGCTTGAGGCCATCGACCCCGACGAGGGGGGAGTGACGCTCGCCCTGGAGGGGCGCGCGCGCTACCGCACCCGGCTGCTGGTGGCGGCCGACGGGGGCCACTCCTTCGTGCGCCAGCATTTCAAGATGCCGGTCAGTCGCCACGATTATGGCCAGAGCGCCATCATCGCCACCGTCAAGACCGCCGAGGATCCCGCTGGGCGGGCCTTCGAGCGCTTCACCGATGGAGGGCCGCTGGCCCTGCTGCCCATGCAGGACGGCCTCTCCTCCCTGGTGTGGAGCGTGCCGCGGGACGAGGCACAGGGGCTGCTTGCACTGGATGACGCCGCCTTTCTCGCCCGTCTGCAGCAGGCTTTTGGCTGGCGCCTCGGGCGCATCGAGCGTACCGGCGTGCGCCACCTCTATCCGCTGGTGCTGACGGTGGCCGACTACCCGCTGGCCCAGCGCACCGTGCTGGTGGGTAACGCCGCCCACCTGCTGCACCCCATCGCCGGTCAGGGGTTCAACCTCGGCATGCGGGATCTGGACGTGCTGACCCGGACCCTGGCCCGTGCGCTCGCGGCGGGGGAAGACATCGGGGGCTTTGAGGTGCTAAGCGGCTACTGGCTGCAGCGGCGGGACGATCAGGCCCAGACCGTCTGGCTCACGTCCTCCCTGGCCCAGCTCTTCTCAAACCATCACGCTCCCCTGGTGGTGGGCCGCAATCTGGCGCTCTCCCTGATGGGCAGAGTGCCCTGGCTCAAGGCACCGCTCGCCTCCCGCACCCTGGGATTCGTGGACGAGGTGTGCGGCCAATAAGCGCTGTCGCCCCGGCGGCAAAGACGATTTCGAGCAAGAGGCACGCCTGTGGGCGTCGCCTCGCAGATCCTGGCGACTCGCCCGGAAAGGACACAAGAGAATGCAGATGCAAGATGTGGATGTGGTGATCGTGGGGGGGGGCATGGTGGGCCTGGGGCTCGCTGCCGCCCTCAAGAACCGGGCGATCAAGGTGGCCATCGTGGAAGGCCGGCTGCCCGATGCAACGCTCGGTGAGACGCCGGACAACAGGGTCAGTGCCCTGAGCCTCGCGAGTCAGCACATCCTGCAAGGGGTCGGCGCCTGGGACGGCATAGTGGCGCGCCGCCTGCAGCCCTACGAGAAGATGCAGGTGTGGGAGCAGGACAGTTTCGGCCACATCGATTTCGATGCTGCCAGCCTGCGTCAGGGGGCCCTTGGCCACATCGTCGAGAACCGGGTGATCCAGCTTGCGCTGCTGGACGCCATCGCGGGGGCCAGCAATATCCAGATGCTGACCCCGGCCCGGGCCACCAGCCTGCAGTGCGGGCCAGCGGGCGCCCTGCTGCTGCTGGAAGATGGCCAGGCCCTCTCGGCCAAGCTGGTGGTGGCCGCCGACGGCGCCCACTCCTGGGTGCGCCGTCAGGCCGATATCCCGCTCACCAGCTGGGATTACGGTCATCACGCCCTGGTGGCGACGGTGCGTTGTGCCGAGCCCCATGAGGCGGTGGCGCGCCAGATCTTCACCCCCCAGGGGCCGCTCGCCTTCCTGCCCCTGTGGCAGCCCGACCTCTGCTCTATCGTGTGGTCTGTGCCCGCGGCCCGCGCCGAGGCGCTCTGCGCCCTGGATGACGATGGCTTCAACCGCCAGCTCACCGCCGCCTTTGATGGGCGCCTCGGGCTGTGCAAGGTGGAGGGGGCTCGCAGCGCCATTCCGCTGACCGCCCGCTACGCCCGCGACTTTGCCCGCGAGCGCCTGGTGCTGGTGGGGGATGCGGCCCACACCATCCACCCGCTGGCGGGGCAGGGGGTGAATCTGGGCTTGCTGGATGCCGCCGCCCTGGCGGAGCAGATCCTCATTCATCACGGCAAGGGCGCGGACATCGGCCTGCTCGCCAACCTGCGGGGCTACGAGCGCTGGCGCAAGAGCGAGGCGGCGCACATGCTGGCGGCCATGGAGGGGCTCAAGCGACTGTTTGCGGGCAGCAACCCCCTCAAGAAGCTGGTGCGCGGGGTGGGGCTTCGCGCCGTCGACGGTCTTGGCCCCCTCAAGCAGGGCATGATCCGGGCCGCCATGGGGCTGGATGGGGAGCTGCCCACCCTGGCCAAGGGTGAAAAAATCTAATCTTACCCTGGTGTTTTGACAAAAAAACTAATCTGACAGGGCGAGATGACCCTTTGGGGTGTCAGCCTTTAATGTTGGCGAGAAGCGAAACGTTTTTCTGTAAATTGTGACGAGACGGTAAAAATCAACATTAAATCCCGCAATGGCACGGTTTTGGCTGTTTTTATCACTGTTTTTGCCTTAGTGTCTGGTGTCAGTGAGTCGGGCGAGGATTAGTTTTTTTTGAGCGGCGCCCCGGCGCGCTTGTCATATAATCCGCTCCGTTCAAGGAATCACTCCTGCCCGCCCGGGCGGGAACGAGCACAGAGCTTGTGGTCCGTAGTTCCCGACGAGCCGGGGCGGATTGCGAGTGTTGTCGCGAACGCTTAAGGAAACACAGCGATGATCCAGACTACTGTATTGCATCCGAAACACCTGGAAGCGGGTGCCAAGATGGTGGACTTCCACGGTTGGGAGATGCCCATCAACTACGGTTCCCAGTTGGAAGAGCACCATGTGGTGCGCACCGATGCAGGCATGTTCGATGTCTCCCACATGACCATCGTCGATTTGACCGGCGAGCGGGTCAAAGCCTTCCTGCAACACCTGCTGGCCAACGACGTGGCCAAACTCACCGTCCCCGGCAAGGCCCTCTACAGCGGCATGCTCAATCCGGAAGGCGGCGTCATCGATGACCTCATCACCTACTTCCTGACCGATACCTTCTACCGCCTGGTGGTGAACTCCGCCACCCGCGAGAAGGATCTGGCCTGGATTCGCCATCACGCCATCGACTTTGCCGTGAGCGTGACCGAGCGCCCCGAGCTTGCCATGATCGCGGTGCAGGGCCCCCACGCCAAGGCCAAGGCGGCCAAGGTGTTCACCCCCGAGCAGAATGCGGCGGTCGAAGGCATGAAGCCCTTCTTCGGTGTGCAGGCCGGGGATCTCTTCATCGCCACCACCGGCTACACCGGCGAAGATGGCTACGAGATCGTGGTCCCCCAGGAGAAGGCGTGCGATCTGTGGCAGGCCCTGCTGGACAACGGCGTGGCCCCTTGTGGCCTGGGTGCCCGTGATACCCTGCGCCTGGAAGCGGGCATGAACCTCTACGGTCAGGACATGGACGAGACAATCTCTCCGCTCGCCGCCAACATGGCCTGGACCCTGGCCTGGGAGCCTGCCTCCCGCCAATTCATCGGCCGCGCCGCCCTGGAAGCCCAGAAGGCCGCCGGCAACCAGCCCAAGCTGGTGGGTCTGGTGATGGAAGAAAAGGGCGTGCTGCGTGCCGGCATGCCGGTCACCTTCACCAGCGAGAGCGGCGAGACACGGGAAGGGGTGATCACCTCCGGCTCCTTCTCGCCCACCCTGGGTTACAGCATCGCCCTGGCGCGGGTGCCCCGCGATATCGGCGAACAGGCCCAGGTGGAGATCCGCAAGAAGCAGGTCACCGTGAAAGTCACCAAGCCGGCCTTCGTGCGCAACGGCCAGCCGCTGGTGTAATCATTGATTGCGGCGAGGGTTGACCTTCGCCGCCCCATTTTTGTTGAAGCGATCCAAGAGCATAAAGGAAGCACAAATGAGCCATATCCCGAGCGAACTGAAATATGCCACCTCCCACGAGTGGGTCCGTGTTGAAGCCAACGGCGAAGCCGTGGTCGGCATCACCGAGCACGCCCAGGATCTGCTGGGGGACATGGTGTTCGTCGATCTGCCGGAAGTGGGCAAGCAGGTGAGCGCCGGTGAAGATTGCGCCGTGGCGGAGTCCGTCAAGGCCGCCTCCGACATCTACAGCCCGGTGAGCGGCGAGATCCTGGCCGTCAACGAAGAGCTGGAAGGCAGCCCCGAGCTGGTCAACTCCGACCCCTACGGCGCCGGCTGGCTGTTCCGCATCAAGCTGGACGACGCGGGCGAGCTCGCCAACCTGCTGGATGCCGAAGGCTACCAGAACGTGGTGGACGAAGAGTAATGCCCCCGGGCCCTGCCAACACAGCAGGGCCCTCTTGTATGACTGCCATCCTGCGGCCATGGCGGTTGCAGGAAGGGCACAGCCTTTGCGCCTTCGGGATGCCCTTGCCGCATTCCCCGTCTGCCCGCGGCGGACACAGAACATGAGTGGAGCCGGTATCGACCGGCTACAGGAACATCAGGTCTTGGTTATCAGGATGTCATGCCAGGACCTATTACCAGGAAATAGGGAAATGACCCAGTCACTGTTTGAACTCGAGCAAAAAACCGATTTCATCCGCCGTCACATCGGCCCGGGTGAGGAAGAACTGCGGGCCCTGCTCGCCATCGTGGGGGCCGAGAGCCTAGACGATCTGATTGAGCAGACGGTCCCCGCCGCCATCCGTCGTCCGGGGCCGCTTGGTATCGGCGCCCCCATGACCGAAGTGGAGGCCCTGGCCAAGCTCAAGGGCTATGCGGCCAAGAACCAGATCGCCAAGAGCTACATCGGCATGGGCTACCATGACACCCACGTGCCCCACGTCATCCTGCGCAACGTGCTGGAAAACCCGGGCTGGTACACCGCCTACACCCCCTATCAGCCCGAGCTGGCCCAGGGCCGTCTCGAAGCCCTGCTCAACTTCCAGCAGCTCACCCTGGATCTCACCGGCATGGATCTGGCGAGCGCCTCCCTGCTCGATGAAGCCACCGCCGCCGCCGAAGCCATGGCGCTGGCCAAGCGCATGGCCAAATCCAAATCCAACCTCTTCTTCGTGGCCGAGGACGTTCACCCCCAGGTGATCGACGTGGTCAAGGAGCGCGCGGTCCACTTCGGTTTCGATGTGGTGGTCGGCCCTGCGGGCGAGGCCGTGAGCGAAGAGGTGTTCGGTGCCATGTTCCAGTACCCGGGCACCACCGGCAATGTGGCCGATCTGCGTTCCCTCATTGCCGCCGTCCAGGCCCAGAAGGGGCTGGCCTGCGTCGGGACCGACATGCTCTCCCTGCTGCTGCTCAAATCCCCGGGTGAACTGGGTGCCGACGTGGTGTTCGGCAGTGCCCAGCGCTTCGGTGTGCCCATGGGTTACGGTGGCCCCCACGCCGCCTTCTTCGCCACCCGCGACGCCTACAAGCGCTCCATGCCGGGTCGCATCATCGGCGTCTCCAAGGATGCCCGTGGCAAGAGCGCCCTGCGCATGGCCATGCAGACCCGCGAGCAGCACATCCGCCGCGAGAAGGCCAACTCCAACATCTGTACCGCCCAGGTGTTGCTGGCCAACATGGCGAGCTTCTACGCCGTCTACCACGGCCCGGTGGGGCTCAAGACTATCGCCTCCCGCGTGCACCGTCTGACCACCATCCTGGCGCTCGGCCTCACCGCCAAGGGTGTGGCCCTCAAGCACGCCAGCTGGTTCGATACCCTCACAGTACTGACGTCGGACAAGGCTGCACTCATTGCCAAGGCCGAAGGGCTCGGCATCAACCTGCGTGGGGATCTGGACGGTGCGGTCGGTGTGTCCCTCTCTGAAACCACCACCCGAGGCGATGTGGCCGAGCTGTTCGACCTGTTCCTTGGGGCGGGTCACGGCCTCGATGTGGAGGCCCTCGACCAGGCCGCCCAGACGCATCACGCCATTCCGCAAGATCTGCTGCGCACCGACGCCGTGCTGACCCACGAGGTATTCAACAAGTACCACTCCGAGACCGAGATGCTGCGCTACATCCACCGTCTCGAAGCGAAAGATCTGGCCCTGAACTACGCCATGATCTCCCTGGGCTCCTGCACCATGAAGCTCAACGCCACCGCCGAGATGATCCCGGTGACCTGGCCTGAATTTGGCAAGCTGCACCCCTTCGCGCCGCTCAAGCAGACTCAAGGCTACCAGCTGCTGCTGGCAGATCTAGAAGACTGGCTGGTGAAGGTGACCGGCTACGATGCGGTCTGCATGCAGCCCAACTCCGGCGCTCAGGGCGAATACGCGGGCCTCTTGGCCATCAAGAAGTACCACGAGTCTCGCGGAGAGGGGCATCGCGATGTCTGCCTCATCCCGGCCTCTGCCCACGGCACCAACCCGGCTTCCGCCCAGATGGCGGGCCTGAAGGTCATCGTCACCGCCTGTGATAAGGCAGGCAACGTGGATCTGGACGACCTGCGGGCCAAGGCCGCCGAGGTCGGAGACCAGCTCTCCTGCCTGATGGTGACCTACCCCTCCACCCACGGGGTGTACGAGGAGACCATCAAGGAGGTGTGCGACATCGTTCACCAGTATGGTGGTCAGGTGTACCTCGACGGCGCCAACATGAACGCGCAGGTCGGGCTGACGGCGCCAGGCTTTATCGGCGCGGACGTCTCTCACCTCAACCTGCACAAGACCTTCGCCATTCCCCATGGCGGTGGCGGTCCGGGCATGGGCCCCATCGGCGTGAAGAAACACCTGGCACCGTTTGTGGCCGGTCACGCCGTGGTCAAGACCGACAAGGAGAGCCGTGACAACGGCGCCGTGTCTGCCGCCCCGTTCGGCTCGGCCAGCATCCTGCCCATCAGCTGGATGTACATCGCCATGCTGGGGGACGAGGGGCTCAAGAAATCCACCCAGGTCGCCATCCTCAACGCCAACTACCTGGCCAAGAAGCTCGGCGAGTCCTTCCCCGTGCTCTATACAGGTCGCAACGGCCGGGTGGCCCACGAGTGCATCCTGGACATCCGCCCGCTCAAAGAAGCCAGTGGCATCAGCGAGATGGACGTGGCCAAGCGCCTGATGGACTACGGCTTCCACGCGCCGACCATGAGCTTCCCGGTAGCGGGCACCCTGATGGTCGAGCCGACCGAATCCGAATCCAAGCGCGAGCTGGATCGCTTCGTGGAAGCCATGACCGCCATCCGCGCCGAGATCGCCCGGGTGCAGGACGGTCACTGGAGCCTCGCCGACAACCCCCTGGTCCATGCGCCGCACACCCAGGACGACGTGATGGATGCAGAGTGGAACCGTGGCTACAGCCGCGCCGAGGCGGTCTTCCCATCCGACGCGGTGCGCGCCAGCAAGTTGTGGCCGTCGGTCAACCGCATCGACGACGTCTATGGTGATCGCAACCTGTTCTGCTCTTGCGTACCCACCGAGGATTACGCCAAGTAATCGCGGCGCAGTTGATCACGGCCATTTAAGTTGGAAACCGTGACATTGAAGTTGGAAACCGACCATTCAAGTTGGAAACTCAAAGGCCCTGCAACAGCAGGGCCTTTTTATTTTGTGCGGTGAATATCTGTAATTAAATTACAAAAATGATCTCAGTTGGATCTTTCAGGCAGGTCAGGGTCTACCTCTTGTTAATGGTACACATAAAAGCATCATTTCCATTGATGCAAAATAATGGGCATTGATATTGACTCAGTAGTGTCAGATGCGACACACTGTAACTGCATCATTAACGATGAAGAGATTTTTTGTGAAGCTGAACCAAATTGCCACCATCAGTGCTGGGCACCCCTATCGCGGAAAGATCCCGGAGATCGATTCCGGCAGCATGGCCGTGGTGCAGATGAGAGATACCTCGCCAGAAGGGGGGGTTGACTGGTCTATTTGCCTTCGCAGCGAGCCGACAAGCAAGAAGGAGCCCGACTGCTTGCAGACCGGCGACATCCTGGTGGCAGCTCGTGGCAATCAGAACTATGCCGTGCTGGTCGATACCAGCAGCGCCCCGTTGCCCGCCGTGGCTGCGCCTCACTTCTATGTGGTGCGCTTGCAAAGCCGGGCGCTCAGCCCCGAATTTCTGGTCTGGCAGCTCAATCAGTCCCCTTGCCAGCGCTACTTCGAGCTTCACGCCGAAGGCAGCGCGGCAAAAAGTATTCGCCGTCAGGTGTTGGAGGAGGCCCCTATCGGTATCCCGTCTCTTGCGAGGCAAGCCGCCATCATGAAGCTGGCCCACAGCCTGCGTGAAGAACGGAACCTGATGCAACAACTGCAACGTAACGGCGAGCAGATGATGCAGGCTATCGCTGCCAACCTGCTCGAACAATCCGATCAGCCAGCGAAATAGTTTCGCTGAGCAGCCCATTTTTCCAAGAAATACCCAAGGAATTGTGACTTATGACTACCTCGATAAACCAGGACGATATCAACAAGGCCCTCTGGTCTGCCTGCGATACCTTCCGGGGCACTGTCAGCCCTGATACCTATAAAGATTTTGTGCTCACCATGCTGTTCCTGAAATACATCTCCGATGTCTGGCAGGATCACTACGATGGCTACAAGGCTGAATATGGCGATGAGCCGGAGCTCATTGAAGAGATGCTCAAAAACGAGCGTTTCGTGCTGCCCAAACAGGCCAGCTTCTACAGCCTGTTCGAGCGTCGCTTTGAACCGGGCAACGGCGAGCGGATCGATCAGGCGCTGCACGCCATCGAAGAGGCCAATGGCACCAAGCTCAAAGACGCGGGTAAGAGCGTGTTTCAGGACATCAGCTTCAACACCGACCGCCTCGGCGAAGAGAAGCAGAAGAACACCATACTGCGCCATCTGATGGAAGATTTTGCCAAGGATGAGCTCAACCTCAAACCGAGTCGGGTCGGTACCCTGGATGTGATCGGCAACGCCTATGAGTATCTCATCAAGAACTTCGCCGCCAGTGGCGGCCAGAAGGCGGGGGAGTTCTATACCCCGCCCGAAGTTTCCGATCTTATCGCCGAGTTGCTGGAGCCGATGCCGGGCGACACCATCTGCGATCCGGCCTGTGGCTCGGGGTCACTCTTGATGAAGTGCGGCCGCAAGGTGGTGGAAAACCATGGCGAGAAGCACTACGCCCTCTATGGGCAGGAGGCCATCGGCTCTACCTGGTCGCTGGCCAAGATGAACATGTTCCTGCACGGGGAAGACAACCACAAAATCGAGTGGGGCGACACTATCCGCAACCCCAAGCTGCTGGATAAAAACGGCGATCTGATGCGCTTTGATATCGTGACCGCTAACCCGCCCTTTTCGCTGGATAAATGGGGTTATGAGGAAGCGGGAAATGATAAGTTCGGTCGCTTCAAGCGCGGGCTCCCGCCCAAAACCAAAGGGGATTACGCCTTTATCCTCCATATGATTGAAACCCTTAAGCCCAAGAGCGGGCGCATGGGGGTGGTGGTGCCCCACGGCGTGCTATTCCGGGGTTCCAGCGAGGGGAAAATTCGCCAGCAGTTGATCGATGAAAACCTGCTCGATGCGGTGATCGGCCTGCCGGAGAAGCTCTTCTACGGCACCGGCATCCCAGCCGCCATCCTGATCTTTAAAAAGCAGAAGGTGGACGACAATGTGCTGTTTATCGATGCCAGCCGCGAGTTCAAGGCGGGTAAAAACCAGAACCTGTTAAGCGCGGACAATATCGCCAAGATTGTCGCTACCTATCGCAACGGCGGCAATGTCGATAAATATGCCTATCTTGCCTCGCTCAAAGAGATTAAAGAGAACGACTACAACCTCAATATTCCCCGTTATGTGGATACCTTCGAGGAGGAAGAGGAGATCGATCTGCCTGCGGTGCGTGCCGAGCGCGAACAACTGAAAACCCAACTTGCCGAGCTGGAAATCGAGATGGCCAACTATCTGAAGGAGCTGGGTTATGGTGCCTAAGGGGTGGACGGTTGGTACATTAAGTGAATTAGCAGATACCGTTATGGGGTTCGCATTTAAAAGTAGCGACTTTACTCCTACGGGTATTCCTTTGCTCAGAATGGGTAATTTATATCAAAACACTTTAGATTTTGAACGAAATCCAGAATATCTACCTGAGTCATTCAAGGATGAGTATGCTAGATTTCTGGTGAGACCCGGTGATCTGGTCATGTCTATGACGGGGACTATGGGTAAACGCGACTATGGATTTACAGTAGAAATACCATCTCATGCGCCAGATTCACTATTGAATCAGCGAGTAATGAAATTTGTTCCTAAGAAAAAAACAAGTGCGGGTTATTTACTAAATTTACTGCGAAGTGAAGTGATTCTTTCACGATTATATTCATTCCCTGGGGGCACAAAACAAGCTAATTTGTCTGCAAAGCAGGTGCAAGAACTTGTAGCGCCAATACCTCCTCTGCCCGAACAAAGAAAAATTGCCAAAATCCTCTCCACTTGGGATAAGGCCATCACCATCACCGAGCAACTGTTGGCTAACAGTCAGCAGCAGAAAAAGGCACTGATGCAGCAACTGCTCACCGGAAAAAAACGCCTGCTGGATAACAATGGGGTGAGGTTTTGTGGGGAGTGGAAACGACTTGAATTAAGTAGCTTTACGGATATCTATAGCGAAAAATCAGTGGTAAATAATCAGCTTCCGATCGTTACTTCATCGAGACGAGGACTTTTTCTCCAAGAGGACTATTTTAAGAAACAAGTGGCTAGTGAAGATAATACGGGTTACAAAATTGTTCCGTATGGGTATATAACATTTAGAAGCATGTCTGATGACGGCATATTTGTTTTTAATCAGCAGACAATTTTAGATAACGCATTAATCAGTCCTGCGTATGGAGTTTTTTGCTTCACCAATATCGACACCACGTTTGGTTGTTATTTGCTCAATAGCTCCGTAATGATGAGAGAAGTCAATAAATTAAGTCAAGGTGGAACAAGGATCGCATTTAAAACATCCACCTTTAATAGCATTTATTTGAGTATCCCAGCTAAGGAAGAACAACAAAAAATCGCCTCTGTTCTTTCCACCGCAGATAAAGAAGTCACAGCCCTGCAACAAAGACTCGATGCCTTAAAGCAGGAGAAGCAAGCCCTGATGCAACAACTGCTGACCGGCAAGCGGCGGGTCAGGGTGGAGGCGGTAGCATGAAAAAAATCACCATCCATCCCCTGACCGAGAGCGAGACCGAGTGGCTGGAGCAGCGGTTGCTGGATTATGGCGATGATGATTCGGTGCTGACGCTGTCGGAACTGGATGGCTTTCTGGCCGCCATCGTCACCGGCCCCGAACTGGTGCCGATAAGCCGTTGGTGGCCGATCTTATGGGGCGGCGGTGTTGAGCCCAAATGGCAATCTGAGCGGGAGATGAAGCGGGCCATTGAGTTGATCCTCGGTCATATGAATCTGCTGGCCCACACCCTCTGCAATCAACCGGATAACTTCGAGCCGTTGTTAATGGTCAATCCCAATACTGAGCCCCCGGTCGAGATCGCTGAGGAGTGGTGTTTCGGCTATCTGCGCGGGGTGGCGCTCGGCAACTGGCCTGAATTGCCAGAGGAGCTAGACACCTGGTTGGAAGTCATCCGCCTGCATGGCAGTGACGATGAGATGACGCAGTTGGCCAGCCTCTCCCTTGAGGAACATCAGCAGACGGTGGCCGAGGTGGGCCCCGCCGCCTTGCGGCTGCACGCCCATTTTCTGGCCCAGCGCCAACCTGTCGCGCCTCCCTCGCCAGTTATTGCCTCCCCCAAGGTGGGTCGCAATGATCCTTGCCCCTGTGGCAGCGGCAAGAAGTTCAAGCAGTGTTGTTTGCATTGATGATGGTCAGTGATGAGCGGGACGCCGCTCGCCGGAACAGACAGAAGTAGGATGGGTAATGACACAACCAATACCGAAATTCCAGGAAGAGTACAGTGCCAAGATCCCGGCCCTGAGCCTGCTGACCCAGTTGGGTTGGTCGTTCCTCTCCCCCGAACAGGCGCTGGTGGCGCGGGATGGCAAGGCCGATCAGGTGGTGCTGCGTCAACAGCTACGCAGCGTACTGGCCGAGCGCACCTTTGTGTTTGCGGGCAAAAGCTATCCGCTTTCCCCTAAGTCGGTAGACAATCTGGTGAGCGAACTGTGCAGTCCTGCACTCAATGAAGGGTTGCAGGCGGCCAACGAGCGGCTCTATAACCACCTGCTCTATGGCATGTCGGTCACCGAGTTTGTTGATGGCAAGAAGGTGAGCCCCACCATCCCCCTCATTGACTGGCACAACCCGCACAACAACCGCTTTACCTTTACCGAAGAGTTTCGGGTGATGCGTTCGGCAGGTATCGAGGCTCGCCGCCCGGATATCGTCTGCTTCGTCAATGGTTTGCCCCTGGTGGTGATCGAGGCCAAGCGCCCCGATGGCAATGCCAAGAAAGGGCCGACCATCAAGGAGGGGATATCCCAGAGCCTGCGCAACCAGCGCCCGGACGAGATCCCGCTGCTGTTTGCCTACAGCCAGTTGCTGCTCTCCATCAACGGTATCGAGGGACGATATGGCACCTGCGGTACGCCAGAGAAGTTCTGGGCCGCCTGGCGTGAGGAGGACATCGGCGATGGTGCGATGACGGTCATCAAGAATCAGCCGCTCTCATCCGAACAACTCTCTGCCCTGTTTAGCCACAGGCCCGCCGCCTATCTGGACTGGTATCAGTCTCTGGTTGCGGCGGGCGAGCTGGCCGTCAGTGATCAGGATCGGCTGCTCATCAGCCTGCTCTCTCCGGAGCGGCTGCTGGAGATGACCCGGCTGTTCACCCTGTTTGACAAGAAGGCGGGCAAGATAGTCGCCCGCTACCAGCAGGTGTTTGGCATCAAGCGATTGATCGAGCGTATCAACCAGAAACGCCCAGATGGCGGGAGAGAAGGTGGAGTGATCTGGCACACCACCGGCTCGGGCAAGTCGTTCACCATGGTGTTCCTTAGCAAGGCTCTGATCCTGCACGACAGTTTGAAACAGTGTCGCCTGCTGGTGGTGACCGACCGGGTGGATCTGGAGAGCCAGCTCAGCAAGACCTTTGCCTCCAGCGGTGAACTCGCGGGCAAGAAAGATAAAGAAGCGGCCATGGCTACCTCGGGCAAGCGGCTGGCCGAGCAGATCGGTAAGGGCAGCGAGCGGATCATCTTCTCGCTTATTCAGAAGTTCAACTCAGCGACCAAGTTGCCGGAGTGCATCAACAAGAGCCCGGATCTCATCGTGCTGATCGATGAGGGCCACCGCAGCCAGGGGGGCGAGAACCATGTCCGCATGAAGCTGGCATTGCCCAACGCCGCGTTTGTGGCTTTTACCGGCACGCCGCTTCTCAAGGATGACAAGACCACCAATAAGTTTGGCCCCATCGTCCATGCCTACACCATGCAGCGGGCGGTTGAGGACAAAACGGTGACGCCGCTGCTCTATGAGGAGCGCATCCCCGATCTGGAGGTCAACGAGCGGGCTATCGACAGCTGGTTTGAGCGTATCACCCAGGGGTTAAACGAGCAGCAGCAGGCCGATCTGAAACGCAAATTTGCCCGCAAGGGCGAGATCTACAGCGCGGAGGATCGCATCAAGCTGATTGCGTTCGATATCGCCAGTCACTTTTCTACCAATATCGATGAAGGGCTCAAGGGACAGCTGGCCTGCGATAGCAAGGCATCGGCGGTGCTCTATAAAAAGTACCTCGACGAGGCGGGGCTGTTCGAGTCGGCGGTGGTGATGAGTCCGCCCGACAGTCGTGAAGGCAACACCGAGGTCGATGAATCAACTACCCCGCTGGTTACCCAGTGGTGGAAGGAGAATGTCGGCACTCAGGATGAGCAGGTGTATTCCAAGGCGCTTATCGAACGCTTTGCCGATGAGAATGATCCCCTCAAGTTGCTGGTCGTGGTGGACAAGTTGCTGACCGGCTTCGATGAACCAAAGAACACCGTGCTCTATATCGACAAGCCACTCAAAGAGCACAACCTGATCCAGGCCATTGCACGGGTCAACCGGCTGCACCCGAAGAAGAAATTTGGTCTGCTTATCGACTATCGCGGCATCTTATCCGAGCTGGATACCACCATCGGCAAGTATCAGGATCTCGCTTCCCGCACCCAAGGCGGCTATGACGTTGACGATCTCAAAGGCCTCTACAACCAGATGGGCACCGAGTACAAGCGGCTGCCACAGCTCTATCAGGCCCTGTGGGGTATCTTCGCCGGGGTAAAGAACAAGCAGGATATCGAGCAATTGCGCCAAGTGCTGGTGCCCAAGATGGAGGAACTGGACGGCGAACTGGTGGATGTGAACCTCAAGGTGCGAGAAGACTTCTACGAGGCGCTCACGGGGTTTGCCAGTTGCCTGAAAGTGGCGTTGCAATCGGCCTCTTTCTTCGAGGACAGCGCCTTTAGCGAGGCGGATCGCCGTCACTACAAGGAGACGGTGAAACAGCTCTCCAGCCTGCGTCAACTGGTGCAACAGGATGCAGGTGAGAAGGTGGACTACGACGAATATGCCGAGCAGGTGAAGAAGCTGCTGGATAAGCATGTGGTCGGGGTAGAGGTTAAAGAGCCTGGTGGCGTCTATGAAGTCGGCAAGATGGGTCAGCAGCAGCCAGAAGAGTGGAACGAGAACAAGACCCGCAACGAGACCGACATCATCAAAACGCGGGTCACCCGTATGATTGAGCAGGAGCTGCGTGACGACCCTTATGCGCAGGAGGCCTTCTCCACGCTGTTGCGCCAGGCCATCCTTGATGCGGAGAAGGTGTTCGAGCACCCACTCAAGCAGTACATGCTGTTTCGGGAGTTCGAAGAGCAGGTACAGGAGCGCCGCTTGAGTGACATTCCTGACGCCTTTGCTGGGCATCGCCACGCTCAGGCCTACTTTGGCGTGTTCAAGAAGGTGCTGCCTGAGGTGTTTGCCATCGCCGACAGCCAGGTACAGGACAAATGGATAAAGCTGGCCTTCGAGGTCGATACGGTCGTGGATGCATCGGTGGCCGAGCACTCCATCAACCCGCAGAACATCGAGGCGGGTATTCGCAAGCAGTTGCTGCCGCGTATGTTCCAGGAGTGCAAAGCAATCGGCAGTGGTATGGAGCAGGCCAAGAAGATCGTCGAGATGGTGGTGCAGATCACCCGAGCCGGCTTGAGCGGAGTCTGATCAGATGAATGTGCCTATTCGGGTCAAGGGCGATGCTCAGCCCCAGGCTCCAGCTCCATCCTTTAGCTTTCGCTACGGCGATGAGCGGATCGCCTTCGAGCGGGTGCAACGGAGACAGGCTAGAGGCAAGGTGCTTATCAAGGTGCATCCCGATTGCCGCGTCGTAGTCTCGGCCCCGCGTGAGGCGGCTGATGATGCGGTTCTCGCAGCGGTCAAGCAGCGCGGACGCTGGATCTACCAGCAGTTACGCGACTTTCGCCAGCAGTTGGAGCACGTCACCCCACGCCAGTACATCAGCGGTGAGAGCCACTATTACCTCGGCAAACAGTACCTGCTCAAGATGATCGAAGCCCCTGATTCGGTGCAGGGGGTCAAAATGCTGCGTGGCAAGTTGGAGGTGTCGGTTCGACAACGTAGCGCCGAGAAAGTTCGTGAGCTGCTGGCAGACTGGTACAAGGCCCGTGCCAAAGAGGTGTTTGCCAGACGCCTCAACGCCATGCTGGATCAAGCCATCTGGGTCACGGGCAGACCAGCACTGCGCATCCTGACTATGCAGACACAGTGGGGCAGTTGTTCCCCCCATGGCCGGATCACGCTCAACCCACATTTGGTCAAAGCACCCCGCGATTGTATCGATTACGTGATCCTGCACGAGCTCTGCCATATCGCCGAGCACAACCACAGCGAGCACTTTTACCGGCTGATGGGTCAGGTGATGCCCGGTTGGGAAAAGACCAAAGCGAAGCTGGATGGCATGGCGGCGCGTTTGCTAACGTGAATCACTATGTTGTCGATTGTCCACACAGCCCGGCAGGCTATCCTGCCGGGCTGTTTTTTTTGAAACGGATGGCTTCATATAAGGGATTGGAAGGGGGTCGATAGAGGCTTTCATGGTCATGTTTTCTGTGCTTGGGAGCTTGTAACCTCAGAATGATGTTCTATATGAACAAATTCTCTTATGTCAAAAATGGAATAAAAGTTGCCATATTTATTATCTCTAATAATAAATCGGGAAGTGTTTTTATTAATTAATAAAAATTAATAGGTTACTGTTTGAAAAGGGGAATTTTCAAAAATTTAGCGCATTGTAAATTGCAACAAAAAAGTGCAAATATTTAATATTCATAAAAATAAGTAAGAAAAAACATTGGCTTACGAGAATTCTTCATGTTGACGCGCACCTGTCTGCTAACTAGGTTGTATGCAAATCAGGTAGGAGCGGTCATGAAAAACCAGAGGGTCAAACAACCAGTCATCACGGATGCAGAAATCTCCAAAGTGGAGCGGTATGCACGGGATATCAAGGCGGGGGGCTATCGCCCTTGGGTCACGGTGCGACAGTCCCATACCCACGGCCAGGGTCAGATTGTGCATAGCTATAAAACTGGTCGTGAGCACCACTTGCTCAGTCGTGGCGAGCGACTCCCATTTTTTGCATTCGAACACGACCCAACGGTGATCGACATCATGGAGCAGTACCCACTGCCTCTACATCAAACGCTAGAAATTGCAGCCTCTTTGAACATTGTCCATCCTGGCAATTATAAAGAGCGAGCAAAATTCGACGGGCTAATACCGGCCAAGACGATGACCCAGGATTTTGTCATTATTCGAAGAACGAATAAAGATAAGCTTATTTTAACGCCATATAGCTTCAAATACGCTGCGGCACTCGATCCTGCTGTTACTAATCCCCGAGTCGTAAGCCGTACACGGGAAAAAGAGCAAATAGCTATCGAATACTGGCGTACTCAGAAAATCGATCATGTGCTGATAACAGAACAGCATTTCAACGAGAACTATATCTACAATTTGATATTTCTACGAGAGTGTTTCGATAAGCCTGAATATATTCAGACTACAACAGATATGTACCATGTAATGTTGAGGGATTTTAGACACCACCTGATTCATTCACCCTCAAGTACATTATTAATTTTGGTCAAGAAAGTGTCTCAGGGACTGAATATTCCCGATGTGCAAGTATTATCAGTTTTTCAATATGCTGTTTATAGCCATCAACTGAAAGTTGACTTAACACAACGAATAGAGTTGTATCGGCCAGTGCCATCTTTAGAGGTGGATTATGCGAATTAACCAAAAGTTGGTTTCAACTACTGATGATAAATCAGAATTATTGATTGTTGCCATATGCTGGGATACGGGCTTATTGGCCGTAAGTAATTTGTTAGTTAACGTTCCCTTACGCCCATTTGTTGTGTCTATTGCTGAAACGGAAGCCTCTATTCGTAGTGGACGTCTAACGCTTGTAGATCATGATTTTCCGAAAATCCTACTGACGCCAGATTCACAACTTGAGTCTGCATGGATTAAGGATCGCGACAAAGCTATTGCGGCCCTCAGTCCTCTAATTAAGGATCCTGAGTTACTACATCGTTATCTTTTTGGTGACAAGAGTGGCATCTTGCAGAGACTAATTGAATTATCTGGTCTGAGCAAAAAATACATTGCCAGTAAACTGAATCGTTACTTTCAATATGGTGGGATTGAAAATTCACTACTACCTCGTTATTTCATGTGTGGTAAAGCCAATCAGTTACCCATTCAGCCAATGATACAGAATGGAACAGTTTGTATTAGATCAAAGACCGGGCCAAAAACTCGCTATGGCACCCCATACCGTGGCGTGACTCAACAAGATATTAAACAAATTGAGCAATTTTCTAAAACCATTCGGTCTGGTGCTGGAGTGAAATTGTCAGAGTTATATCAGGATTATTGTATAAAGTATGAATCGGTTGTCATCCGTCCACCGAATGCTAAGGATTCCGACATTGCAGAACAGACACGCATGGTCCTCCCTAGAGCGAATATTATTTCACCTAGAAGTTTTAAAGCGCATTTGAGAAAATTTGTCAGTGGCCTGACTTTTTTGAAAAAGCGAGTTGGGGACATCAATTACGCCCGAGATCATGCAGGTAAACCAGGACTAGCGTGTGCAGGTCTACGTGAACCAACGTCACGTTATGAAATTGATAGCACGATTGCTGATGTTTATATTCGATACCCTTACAGCAAAGATGAATTACTGAGTACCGGCCGACCAGTAATCTATTTTGTCATTGATACTCTCAGTGGCATGATTGTTGGCTTGCATGTTGGTTTTGAATCACCATGCTGGCATGGAGCTAGTCAGGCATTATTTAATGCAATGAGCAATAAAGTTGCCTTTTGTCATCAGTATGGCGTTTATATCAAAGATGAGGACTGGCCATGTGAACTGCCGTGTCGTGAATTGACATTCGACCGGGGTTCTGAAAATACGGATAGTAATATTTCAAGTCTGCTACGTGGCCTTATTGGTATCACTGTTGGAAATTTTAATGCGTATCACCGTGGTGATATGAAAGGAACGATTGAAAAATCTTTCGATATTATTCAATCGTTAGCAATACCATTTGAGGCAGGTAAGGTCGTAAAAAACCCACAAAAGGAGGACCAACATGCATCTCGTCGCCCTTTTCTAACCTATGAGCAATTTATGGCGAGGCTTATAAAAATCATTATTTACTCCAACAATCATCGTCAACGGGTTAGCTCACATAATTTCGAGATGTCGCGTGATGGAGTAGGGTTTACTCCACGTGATGTCTGGAATTGGGGACTAGAAAATTCGGTAATGGTGAATCCTGTTGCGGTAGACCGCCTGCGTTTTGCCCTGTTGCCTGAAGCAGAGGCGACAGTGAGAGCTGAGGGAGTGCTTCGGGAATTCAGATAATAAGTGCGACACTCATGGATGAATGGCGAGAGGTGGCCAACTGCTGATTGGTGGTACCCTTC